>CALDSS010000107.1 GCA_937924495.1 uncultured Saprospiraceae bacterium | reverse complement strand
GAATCGAAATTGGGTTGTTTTTTCAATAATAAAGAACCCACATCTCCCAAAAATGCCCAACCATCATCATCTGCCAAATCATCCACTGTGGTAGAAATTAAGCGAATAACCTTTGGGGTAATTTTATCAAAAGTTGGCTTTTTAGGTGCCGGAGGTTGGTTTTTAGATTTACTATTGGTTTTTCTTGGTTCAGGAGCTGGAGCAGGTTTCAAAATTTCCAGATAAATAAATTTATCACAAGCAACGATAAATGGATTAGGCGTTTTCTTTTGCCCAATTCCATAAACTTTCATACTTGCTTCACGCAAACGAGTAGCCAATCGAGTGAAATCACTATCACTGGAGACCAGACAAAAACCATTGACTTTTCCAGAATATAAAATATCCATCGCATCAATAATCATGGCTGAGTCAGTCGCATTTTTACCAACGGTATAGCTGTATTGTTGAACAGGTGTAATAGCATTTTCCAGCAAAACACCTTTCCATTTTTTGACATAAGGACTGGTCCAATCTCCATAAATTCGCTTGATAGTAGGTATGCCATATTTAGCAATTTCCTCCATCATTTCCTTCACGTAATTGGCTGGTATATTATCAGCGTCAATTAAGACGGCGAGTTTTAAATCTTTTTCCATAGCTACAAAGGTGAGATTTTATATGGAATTTTTAAGTTGATGAAAGTTAATTGAGTTAATGGAGCAATCAACAACTTTTGGTTTTGTAATATTTCCATATTATTTTCTTCTCAGGTGGTGACTTTTTAGCACCTTCAGAATACAATGGTACCAACAGGTGTTCTTGTTTTCTACACAAAAAAAAGTCGCGCCAAGCGGCACGACTTTTAAATTATAATCCCATGAACATATTTAACTTGAAGGGCTGGATTCCCACGTCCAGCATTTCGTTTTTTTATTAGTTTTCAAAAGATGGGTGAATCGTCTCGAATTTCTTTTTCGGGACGACTCACCATCGTAATCCCATGAACATATCCAAAAACTTGAAGGTCACTTTTTGACCTATAATTTTTTTTGATGATACAAATATCAACAGATCTGTAGTTGTTTTATAATACAATTTGTCATTATTGTGAAATAAAAAGAGTTGAATTATATTTGTAAATAGCTGATTTACAATGTTTTAAAATATTTTTTTGTGACAAAAAGTAGCCTCAAAATATCGTAAATATGGGTAGTGCTTCTATTAAATTTTAACATTTGATGACCTTGTTCCTTAGTTTTGGCGTATTTTTCATCTGGAACTTTACTCATTTCCTACTTTTAGAATAATATATTTTAAATCCTTTTCTTTGCTGCAAAGCTTAATAAATGGCAAAAAGGTTTAGACAAACCCATAATCAACAATCGGGTCTTTCGAAAATAGTGACTGCTGGTTTCATTTTTATAGCGGTCTTGGTTATGGCATGGCATTTCTTCAAAGAGTATGCTGATACGATGGATTATGAAGATGACATCGTAACAGATGCTGGAGATTGGTATTTTATACCGAATACAAAAGATGGGAAATTGGTCCTTCATACCTATTATGCACTTTCTTATGTGGAGGAACATGAACAAGCAGAATGGGTAGCTTATGAGTTGACCAAGAAATCATTGCGAGTTCCGAATGTAAAAAGAACCAACAATTTTAGGCCAGATCCAAAAGTGAAAACACGTTCTGCGACTGATGATGATTACAGAGGGAGTGGTTATGATCGGGGGCACATGACTCCTGCAGGTGATATGGCTTTTAATAAGGAGGCAATGTCTGAAACTTTTTATTTGAGTAATATCAGTCCTCAAGTTCGAGCATTTAATCAGGGGATTTGGAGAGAGTTGGAAGAATTGACTCGTGATTGGGCTTTTAAGTATAAACATTTGTACATTGTTTCGGGGCCTATTTTCGGTAATGGTCGAGAACATATTGGATATAACAGGGTTACTATTCCTGAAGCTTATTTCAAAGTTATTTTGGATTTGGCAGAACCAGAAAAAAAGGGAATTGCCTTTGTGATCCCAAATGAGGTAAGTTATGAAAGATTAGATAAATTTGCGACCTCGATTGATGAAGTGGAAACAATGACGGGTTTTGATTTTTTTCGAGAATTAATGAGTGAAGAAGACCAAGAACAATTGGAAAGTGTTTATGACATGAAATCGTGGCCTACCAATGAGAAAAAATTTAAAATAAGAAAAGACAAATGGAATAACGTCAGATAAAGCGTCCATTTTCAAAATACTAAAATATACAAATGAGTTTTTTTAAGAAGTTCTTTTCAAAAAAGAAAGAAGAAGAATTAGATAAGGGATTGGAAAAAACCAAAACCGGTTTTTTTGATAAAATCAGTAAAGTAGTTGCTGGTAAATCTACTGTAGATGTTGAGGTGCTCGATGACCTAGAGCAGTTATTAATCACGTCAGATGTTGGTTTAGAAACTACGATTAAAATCATTGATAGAATTGAGGCAAGGGTTGCCAAAGACAAATATGTCTCTACTTCCGAATTGGATTCAATTTTAAGAGATGAAATCGTTCAGCTATTAGCTGAAAACAATACTCAAGACCTCGAAGATTATGATTTGCCAGCCGATAAGAAGCCTTATGTAATTTTGGTTGTCGGTGTAAATGGGGTGGGTAAAACCACAACCATCGGAAAACTTGCTTACCAATACAAGCAAAAAGGATTGAATGTTGTGATTGGCGCAGGGGATACTTATCGAGCAGCAGCTGTTGATCAATTAAAAGTTTGGTCAGAGAGAGTAGGATGTCATTTTTTCTCAAAAGGAATGTACACCGATCCTGCCGCAGTAGCTTATGAAACTGTGAATTATGCGGTTGACAATGATTGCGATGTTTGTATCATTGATACGGCCGGGCGATTGCATACTAAGATAAATTTGATGAATGAGTTGTCAAAAATTAAACGGTCGGCTGGCAAAAGATTAGAAGGTTCTCCTCATGATGTAATGTTGGTTTTGGATGCTACGACTGGCCAGAATGCAATTGAGCAAGCAACTCGATTTACGGAGGCAACAGATGTTTCTTCTCTTGCTTTGACAAAATTAGATGGAACAGCGAAAGGCGGTGTGGCCATTGGAATTTCAGACCAATTTAAAATTCCAATAAAATATATTGGAGTGGGAGAGGGAATTACTCAACTTCAGATTTTTAATAAGAAAGCTTTTGTTGAATCCTTATTCAAAAAAACAGCTTCTGCATGACAAAAAGAGGCTGTCTCATAAGTACTATTTTGCCCCATGTTTACTAACCTTTTAAAGTTTAGTAAACATCAAATCAGCGAATTATAAATTTAAAAATAAATAAACCGTCTGATTTCTTTACTTATGAGACATCCTTTTTTTATTAATGATAGATTTTATTATTCTTTTCCATCTTTTTCCATTCGCTTCTTTTCTTGAAAAATTTTGAGCCTACCACCAGTAGTCCGAAAGATTCACAATCTTCTTTGGTTTGAACTGCATGATGCGCGCCATGTGCTCTCAAAATGGCTCTTGAATATTTTCCGTCTAATTGTTTGAACCAACTAAATCTTTGGTGGATATAAACGTCATGGATTAGAAAATATATTAATCCATAAATCGCAATTCCTAAGCCTACAAAAAACAACCAAAAGTGAACGGTCAACTGACTGGCGATAAATGAACTTGCTGACGGAACCGCGAACACGAAAAAGAAGCGATCATTTTTTTCAAAAAAGCCGTCTTTTAAGTGAGGTTTATGATGGTCTTCGTGCCAATCCCACAAAAATCCATGCATGATATATTTGTGTGCAAACCAGGCAGTAAATTCCATAAGTATGACAGTTGCCAAAGTGATTCCTACGTAAATTAAAATCTGCATTTTCAATATTTTGTTGTGCTAATATTTATAAAAGCGATAACCAGTTTATAATTGAAAGGTTCAGTATTTTCAACGATTTAAAATTTGTTTTAAAGTGGAAATTACATGATAAACTTCCTGCTCTGAATTCTTATGCGAAAAGGAAAATCTTACTGTTGTTCGCAGAGGATCTACGTCCAATTCAGTAAGCACATGTGACCCAACATCTGTTCCTGAACTACATGCACTTCCTCCTGATGCTGAAATTCCTGCGATGTCCAAATTCATCAATAGTAAATCAGCATTTGCAAAGGAGGCACTTAGGATTTTGTAATGATTCAAGCCTTCAATATCGCCATTGAATTGAACGTCTGCAAAATTATTTATCAGTTCTTGTTTTAATAACCCTCTGATTTTCAATATTTTATGTTGACGAACTGCCTGCTCTTGGTGTTGTAATTCAAGTGCCTTTGCCAATCCTAAAATACCTGCAATATTTTCCGTTCCTCCTCGCATATTTCTTTCCTGAGAGCCACCATCTAATAGTGGTTTGATAATATTATCGTTATTCACATAAATAAAACCTGTTCCTTTAGGGCCATAAAATTTATGCGCTGAGGCGGATAAAAAATTTATGTTCATGTCTTCCACACGGATAGGGTAATAGCCCATCGTTTGAACCGTATCAGTATGAAATAAGACGTTATTTTCTTTGCACAATTCGCCGTATTTTTTCAAATCGATCATGGTTCCAATCTCATTGTTCGCATGGATTAAAGAAACCAATGTTTTTTTATTGGAAAGTTTTAATAACTCTTCCAGATGGTCAAATTTAGGCCTTCCGAACTTGTCTAAATCAATAAAAACGATTTCGGTACCATTTGACTTTTGAATAGAATCAACGGTGTGCGTGATGGCGTGATGCTCGATTTTGGAAGTAATAATTCGTTCTACTCCCAAATCTCTTACTGAACACTTTAATGCCATATTGTTCGACTCCGTTCCACAGGAGGTGAAAAAGACTTCTCCGATGGATGCCCCAATAATATTTGCCACCGTTTTTCTTGCGCCTTCAATAGCAGCTCTTGCTTTTCTTCCCTGCGCATGAATCGAAGAGGGATTGCCATAAACTTCACTCAAGGCCTTTGTCATCACTTCAACCACCTCGGGGGCAACTTGAGTGGTAGCGGCATTATCAAAATAAACTTTCACTGGGTATTAATTTTTTTGCGAAACTAATATTCCTTTTTCATACATATAAGTAATCGGTCATAAATATTCATAGAAGAAGTCGAGAATTATTTTTGTGCCAATTGAGGCAATTTTTCTTTGAATAGCCTTAGCTATTGAAATAAAAATTAACGAAGAGTGGTGCAAAAAGAAACTCGAATTACTTATTAATATTTCTGGACGGTTACTTAAATGTTAAAATTTATAATATAACTCAATTTATGTATGATTTTTGTAATATATAAAAATATCTAAATATGTAAGCAAATTGTAATCAGTTAAGTATGAAAAGAATACTTGTTTTTCTGTTTTTTACTTTGTCGCTATTTTTTCAACTAAAGGGTCAATGTCCTCAAATTTATAATTCAAGTTTGGACGCTCCTTCTTGTCAGAACAATTCGATTATTTGCGAGGTTTGCGAAGAAGACGAAATTATTTTAAGCGCTAAAGGATTAATCTTGCCAGATGGGGGATGTGTCAATTGGTACTATAAATCTTCTTCCCAATTTTTGGATTCTAACGATGGCGAATTTATCGGATGTTCAGAAATTAAAGCTGAGAATCCATGTTCAAATTGCATGGAATTACTCTATATTATGGTCAATCCTTCCGGTGAGGATATTGAGAATGAATTCGTTGTGTTCAATTCTGGTGGTGGCTTCGAGGCGAATCAGATTATTATAGATTTTGATAATAAGGTTAATAATTCCGACCAGCAAAATGATGATATTGGTTTTAATACTTGCTCTATTTCAAAACCAAATTATTCACTTCTTGGTTGTCCAACTGCTCAACCATTGGGGGCAGGGGATTACATTCCCCAAAACTCAATAGTGGTTGTTTTTACGAGTTCAGATGCTCAACCATTCTATGATTTTAATAAGTTTTGCGATTTAGGCGTCCCAATTTTTTATACCGAAAATAGCTGTAAAAGAACATTAGAGGCTTTCCCCAATCAGGTAAATGGTGCTTCTGTAAATCAAGGAATTGGAAATTTGACCTGTGGATGTAGTTCTTTTTTTTCCTACTCAAAGGATTGTGAAAATGAAGGCGATTTTATTTCTCTCGACGGAAAAGTAGGCAATGAAACTTCTATTGCACCTGAGCCTGATTATTCTACCAACAACTCCATTAAAAATGAAATAGAATCTTTCTCCTTTAGAGTTAAGGAACAAATGTGTGATTTAGGAAAGGTATTTATCAGAGGAGTTTTGGAGTCTTCGGATCAAACCTGTCCAGATGCAGAAACAAATATTTTTGAGATAAAAGTCGTTTGCCCAAAAGCTGAAATTTTAGCACCTGATTCGGTTTGCGTAGGGGAGGAAGTGGCAATTGTTGGAAGTGGAGGTGATGATTTACGGTGGTCAAATGGGAATGTTAGCGCTTCCTTTTTAGAGACTATTTTCTCAGAGAAAAAATATGAATTGCTTGTTCAAACTGGAAATTGTGTTGATGTCACGGAGCATAACATCGCTGTTTTTCCTGAAGGACATGAAAATTGCGAGTGTATTACCAATGCTGGTACTCAAAATATACCAGCAAAGCCAATAGAATTTTGTCAATTAGAAAAAGCAATTTTGCCACCCAATCAAGGAGTGGTTTTAGATAGAAATGATGTCATTATCTATGTTTTGCACAAATCTGAAATTTTTGATGAACTCGAAATAATTGATCAAAATCCTACGCCAGAATTTGAGTTCGATCCAGTCTTGATGTCAAGCGAATTTACGTACTATGTTTCTGCATTGGCTGGCAACCAATCCAATTCAAGTTCGGTAGATTATTTAGATGAATGTCTTTCGATTGGCCCAGCAATTCCTATCCTATTCAAGTCACCTCCGGTTGCATTTTTATTAGGTGAAACGCTCGTTTGTGAAGGTGAATTCAGCTCAATTCAAGTAGTTTCTAACGGCAATCCACCATTTACTTTTTCTATTGCTGAAAATGGAAATTTACTCCCACAGCAAACCACCAATTTAGGAGTATTTGATTTGCAGATTCAGCCCAGTTCAAATTCAATTTATAAAATCGAAAGTTTTAAAGATGCTTCTTGTGCTGGGTTAGTCCTTTCACCACCAATAGTGATGGAAGTCTTACCTGCGATTCAAATAAACTTGGTAGAGTCCATCACGTTTCCAAACGGAACATATTCTCTTAAATTAGACATTTCAGGAGGAGAATTGCCTTATGATTTTTCAAACCATTCTGCTCGGCTGGAAAATGGTTTTTATATCACAAATCCCATTCAGTGTGGCGAAGTCACAAATCTTTGTGTCAATGATAACCTTTGTGCAGAAACCTGCATTTCAGAGAAAGCAGATTGCCAATCCAATTGTTCAAATTTTGCTGGAAATATGGCAACCGACGCTCTTCACCTTTGTCTTTTTGAAGAAGCTATTTTTAATCATTCAAATGCCATTGTTGAGAACAACCACATATTAGAGTTCATTCTTCATTCAAATGCTGGAAACAGCCTTGGAACAATTTTTAAAAAGGCCTCGATTCCAAAGTTTGAATATACTTCAGATTTACGCCCAGAAGTAGTTTATTATTTTTCTGCCATATCAGGTGAAGATGATGGCGCAGGACACGTCGATTTAAATGATCCTTGTTTGTCAGTTGCTGCCGGTACCCCTATAATTTTCCATAATTTTCCAGAAGTGATTTTGCCTCAAGAAATTGAAGTTTGTAGAAATATCGTCTCGGAGATTTATGTTAGTTTTACTGGGCACCCTCCTTTTTCTTACAACTACCAAATTGATAATTTTCAATTTCCTCAAGCAATTTCAGGTGCTGAAAGAGATACCTTCAAACAATCATTTGACAAAAACAGAACGGTTACCATTTCTTCAATAAATGATAGGTATTGCACAACTCAAATTCAGGAGCAATTGGAGGTCAAAGTACTTGAAAATTTAGGCGTTGAAAATCTCAATTTCAATTGTTCTCCAGATGGTCAATCATATCATGTTTCATTTGATGTTTCAGGCTCAAATTCTTCCAATTTGTTTATTGATGGAAATGGTGATTTATCCAATAGTTCATTTTTAAGTGAAAACATCCAAAATGGGGAGAATTATTCATTTGAAATTTATGATTCGAATGGTTGCGATACTTTGGTAGTAGAAGGAAAATTTGATTGTAATTGTCAAAATTTTGCCGGTAATCTTAAGCCATTGACCCCAGACAATTCACCTTTAATAATTTGCGGAACGGATGAGTTCTTTGCGGAACATTCTGGCGATGCAGTTATTAGAAATAATGAAAAATTAGAATTTTTGATTCACGATAAATCAGGGTCAATTTTGGGTAATATTCTGGATAATAATGATTCTGGAGTTTTCACCTTTAAAAATCATTTTGAGCGAGAAAAAATCTATTATGTCTCAGCAGTATTAGGAGAGCGTAATCGTCAAGGAGAGCTCGATTTTACGGATCCATGTCTGAATATTTCTTATGGAAGACCTATTGTTTTTAAATCTCTTCCAAATGCATCATTTACCATTGGTAATGAAATATGCGAAGGAGATAGTGCCTTGCTTGGATTTACTTTTGAGGGACTTCCTCCGTTTTTATTGACCTTTGAAATAGAGGAAAACGGTGCTTCAGAAACCCGAGCAATAACTGCTAATTCAAATAATCATTATGAATTTTTTAATCCAACTGCAGAAGAAGGAACGGCTTCTTTTAAGTTGCTTTCTGTTGAAAGTTTTGGATGCAAAGTAGCTTTGAACGGAGCACAATCTATAGCCATAAAACCTACTTCAAAAACTTATCTGAACAGTCACATTTGCAGTGGTGATTCTTTGGTTTTGTTTGGTGAAGTTTTTCATAAAAATAACTTGAGAGATACATTTGAATTTCAAACTGTAACTGGCTGTGATTCAATTATTTATGTTGAATTTTCCCATAGAGAGATTGATACAAATTTTGTTGAGAAGAAAATATGCGAAAACGAATTTTTAAAGGTTAATCAAACTATTTATGACGTTGAAAATCCAGAGGGAATAGAGCTTTTTTCTACTGATTTTTGCGACTCTTTGGTAGCATTTAAATTGGATTTTTATCCAACTCATTTTGAATCATTTTTTGATACTATTTGTAGGGGACAAACTTTAGAAATTGATGATTATGTATTCGATGAAGAAAATCCTAAAGGCGAGATATTTTACATAGACGAAAATGGATGCGATAGCACCGTTGCGGTTCAAATCCATTTTGAAAACCCAGAAAATCTGAAATTGGAATTAGAGAATGAAATTTCAATTCAAGCTGGATCATCCATTGAACTTGCTCCTATATTTCAAGGTCATATCGAACGAATTGAATGGTCTCCGAGCGACTTCGTTTCATGCTCAGATTGTCTCATTACTTCAGCATCTCCAGTTTCAAATACTACTTTCAAAATATCAGTTTGGGATGAGTTTGGCTGTTATATTGAAGATGAAATTGAGGTTTCAGTTTTGGCTGATCAGCAAGTTTATATTCCTAATTCCTTCAGTCCGAATAATGATGGTATCAATGATTACTTCATGGTATATGGCAGCTCTGATGTGGCGGTAGTAGAAAAACTCCAAGTTTTTGACCGATGGGGAAACCAGATTTATTTAGCTAAAGAACTGAAGCCCAACAAGAATAGTGATGGTTGGGACGGTTATTTTAATGGAAAATTAATGGATTCAGGAGTTTATATTTATCAGATTCATGTGCGCTATAATGATGGGAATACTGAATTGTTCAAAGGAGACATAAGTATTTTTTAAGTTGTGTATTTCAGAAGTCAATTTGGCAAATTTCCTTTTTTAAAAGGATAAATTTTTTAAAAGAATGATATTCAAAAATTTTATTTAAAAAATGAGTCTAAATCTTTGGAATCAAAACTTAGAATTTCATAACTTTAGGATGACATTAGATTTTCTAACCTTCTTAAAAATTTCCCTGTATGAATATTACTTTCGACGAACTGCGAAACATTAAGCATAACCTACCAACTGGTAGTATTGCTCGGATAGCAGAAAAACTTCAATTGGAAGAACAAACTGTGAGAAATTATTTTGGCGCTAAGAAATACGAAAATGGTAAAGTTGTTGGGACTCACTTGCAACCTGGACCTGGTGGAGGAATTGTTAATCTCGAAAACACAGAAATTCTCGATTTAGCTAGACAGATTGTAACCAACAGCAGTCAGTAAAAAAATCTATTGTTTTAAACAAAAAGGGGCGGTGAATAACATATTCACTGCCCCTTTTCAATTTTAGGATAAAATCTCATCCGTCGTCAGAAGTTCAAATAGAAATCTTTCGTCAGCGCTATAAAATCTGAATGATAACTTTCGTCTTCATTATAAACAATCAATTTACTATTCTTGAGTTCGTTCGTTTCCTCCTGTTCAAATATCAGCACTAATCGCTCATCAGATTTAGATTCTTTTCCTTTTATGACAATTTCTTCTGTGCAAAACAGACGGTAGGTCTTGGCCATATCTTTGAACCTAAGCCCTTCCATAACAGGAAGAATTACAACAAATTTCCCACCTTTATTTAAAAGTTTTCTTGCAGACTGGAGTAAGTCGCCATTTGGTAATTTAATGGTGTGGCGTACATTGTTTCTTTCTTGGTTATAAGAAAAAGTCCCACCAGAAAAGAATGGCGGATTGCTCACGATTAGGTCAAACGATTGGTCTGAAAATTTGGAATAATCTTGTATGGATTCATTTTCAAAATGGACGCGTTTTTTCCAAGGACTATTTTGTCCGTTTTCTACAGATTGTTTGTAAGCATTCGCTTCTACCTCCACACCCACAACAGTTGCTTTATTGGCTCTTTGCGCAAGCATCAAACAAATCAATCCTGAACCAGAGCCAATATCTAAGATAGAATTTACACCTTCAATTGGCGCAATTGCTCCAAGAATAACTCCATCAGTGCCCACTTTCATAGTGCACTGATCCTGTTTTATTTCAAAGTTTTTAAATTTAAAAACTTTCTTTTTCTCTTGAGTTTTTGTCATTTTTTTACTGTTCATAAAAGTATTACTCAAAAAATAATTCATTGCTTAATTCAAAAAATTAGCTTGAAAAACGTCATTTTTATTCACTTTTTCTTCTCTATTTTTTTAGCAATTGGGAATTATTTATGGAGCGTTCCTAATTTTTTTCTTTTACAATTTTCAAAATTCCCTGATAATCAGCGGACTGAACTTGTGCAAAATAAGTGCCAGCTGGAAATCCTTTTAATGAAAATGGAATTTGAGACTGGAATGGAACTATTTTAGAAAAAAGTATCTGACCATTTAAATTGAAAATAGTAAGATTTACATTTTTCAAATTTTCATTTGTTTCAATATTTATTATTCCTTCCTCTTGAATCGGATTCGGAAAAACGGAAACAGATAGTTCTTGATATTGTTCGTTATCGAAAATACTTGAGAAACAATTTCCACCCATGATTTCACACCATCTTTGCTCAAATTCTTGAACAAAGATATTGGCAACATCAGTGCTATGAATAATTAATGTATTTTCATCGTTTCTAACTTCTGCGCTTGCACTCCAATTATGAGACCCTGTAACCACTAGCGGGTCACCATCTGAATCATTGCCGTCTATAATGGCATACTTGTGGTGTATGGTGCCAGGTGCAGGGTGATCTGTAATGTTTACATCTCTATCTTTTAAAAACTGAAATTCAGTTCCTTGGTCAGTTGTGTTTTCTACAATTCCTCTAACGTCTTTTCCAGCATTTTTTGCATTTAATATTGCCGTACCCAAATCATTTATAGTGAAGGTTAAAAGCGCAAAATCAACAGACTCTGCTGCGTTGTTGATCACATTTGCGATGGCAAGAGTCGTATTATCAGATGGACTGAAATAATTTTCTACAAGTTGGCCATTTATTAAAAATTGATGAGGTGTGTTGTCTGTTTTGGCACTACCTGATTTTACGGTAAAAATGGAAGGTTGTGCGGCTGAAGTTCCCCACATTTCATCAAATTCGAGTGTATAGGATTTTGCTAATGCTTGGTCTTGGATGAAAACCATGTTGTTATAATCGTTCAAAATGTTTACATCTGTCATATTCGTAGAACCAGCAATCACCCATGAATCCATTTCAGAGTTTACATCAATTACAAAATATTTGTTGTGCATGAGTGCATCTGTATTCAATCTCAAAACGGGGAAGTCATGCGGACTTTGCAAGGCAGCATTGAAACTTCCATTGTTAGCGATGTAACGGACTTGAACGCCTCTATCCTTAGCGGCTTGTAAAGTTTGAATAATACGGTCTCGATTATTGTTGTAAAGTGAGGCATCCACAGATACTTTTGCATTATTAATAGCATCTACAATGGCGTTTTCGAGAGCAACAGCAGTGGTTGATTGGGACAATGCACCATTGGAATAAGTTGGGTCAACAGATTTGTTGAAGTAAACCTTGATTTCTCCGCTTGAGTTGGAGGCAGTTGAAAAATATTTGACGCTACTTTTAATGGTCGTACCGTCTTTTTCAGATTCTGCTTGTACATAATAAAATGTAGCAGGCGCTAAGCCAGTTAATCGGATGGAATGGTCTGCCGAATTTCCCGAAACGGACATCTCATTTTCTAAATCTGTAGTTGTCCCGTATTTTATGGTAGTTGTTCCTTCACTATTTGTTTTCCAATTTAAAGTAAATCCATCTTTACTAATATCAGTTTGTATTGGATTTTCTTCAAAAAAGAAAGCATCGGCAATTTCAATATCTCTTTCTCCTCTAAATAAAATTTGATAATCCGCTTCAAATTGTGAGACGATACCTGAAATATTTACAGAAGCAAGAGGAATATTGGTTCCAATCAAAGGATGATTCGATCGAACATAACTTTGACCTCGCTCTCCATTTACATTGAAAAAATAAGTACCAACTGAAAAAACACCGCCGGCATCTTCAAAAGTTACCCCATTTATTTTAACCAATTCTCCTTCCAATTCTTCATTCATTTGTGTAGGTGTGATTTCTTGAAAATCGGGTAGGGGATTGTCTGAAGAAATAACTGAAAAGGAATTAATTGGATCGATTTCCAAAAGTCCTCTAAAATCTTTTAACGCTCCTTCAACTCTTACTTCGTCACCTTCCTTGGTTCCATCTGAAAAGGCACCTGGTGAATATACTGGGATAGCTCCCGTTGCATCTTGGATGTATCTTATGGGGCCCAATTCGTCTCCATGAGTAACGATTCCTTGGATTTCGACGGTAGTGCCTTCAGCCATTTGACGAGCCTCGTCGATAGGAATTTGACCAACTAAATTTTGAAAAGAGAAGATTAGTAAAGCGAAAAGAAGGGTTTTTTGATTTCTCATTAATTTTTTTGTGCAAAGATAGCTTTAAACAAAAAAAGCAATGCTTTTATGCATTGCTTTTTTAGTTAATTGTAGGTTAATCAACAGATTATTTTTTCTTAGATTTCTTTCTTTCGTAGCTCGACTTGTTTCTTTCTATTTTTTCCCAACGAGCACCCAATAATTCTTCTAAATCAATTTTGGACAATTGTATTTCTGACTCTGCTTGAAGCCTTTTTTCTACAGAATTGTGATAACCAGTTGATGCATTATTGTATTCCTCGAAGGTCGCTTTGTCTTTCCTGAATTTTTCTGACAATAAATAATAAATAGATTCTGCGTCATCTTCTGCTTTTTTTCGAGCATTGTAAATTTCAATAGCACTCAGGTAATTTTGGTAAGCGCTAAGTACCAAATTTCTTACTTTGAGCTTTTCTTCATTGAGTTCAAATTCAAATATTTCAGATTCTTTTCTTTTTATTTTAACCTGATTTTTCTGAGTTAAAACATCTCCTAAGCTATATCCTAAACCAAAATTTACGAATGGTGGAATTACAGTACCTGGCTCAAGGGCTCCATTTGGAATCGTTGCCAAGGTTAACTGATCTCTTGGCGATAAACTTCCACTGATTTGGATGCTTCGTAGCCATTGCTTTTTCGCCAATTTGACTTCTGCATCTGCAACTTCTTTTTTTATATTAATCTGTCTTTTGCGTTGATTGTTTTGCCATGCAATCTGAACCAAATAGTCCTCGAAAGACTTAGCACGAGTTCCTTCCTCAGGAACCAAGTCAAAGAAATTAACCTCTTGAGCCTCAATGTTTTGGAAGCCAATAAAGAAACAGAAGATTAAAGAATATTGTAAATATTTTAAATTCATTTTTTTGCAATTGAGAGCGGCTCTTGGTGCTCATTGAATTTTTTAATTATTTCTGGATCCTCGGTAAACGCAGGATCGAAATCTTTCAATTTGACTACAGCAGCCAGATAGATGTAAAAAATCAAACTAATGGGTAGCTGCACAATAATTTCTTGTGGGTAACTGGCGGTCGTTAAAATGATTAGAACTATATAAATACTTAAGTACAAGTTTTTAATTATCGGATCTCTCACCCTGACATAATAATAAGTACATTCTTTGAGAACGATAAACAAAAATATCATATACAAAATCAGACCAATCCATCCTTGTTCTACTGCAATTCGAACAAATCCACTGTCGTGAGGGAAATCGGCAAGCCATGAATCTGGGGTAAATCTTTTTCCCCAGACACCAGTTGTCCCCAAACCAGCTCCGATGGGGTGGTTATGAATGAACGGTTGAATTATCTTTTGATTCTTAAATCGAACCTGCATGGATTCATCTTCAGAGACTCTGAAGGCTGATTGAATTCTAAAAACTAAGGCATTAGAGGTTGACATTGATACGAAACCAATTCCGAGAAAAAGCCCTAAAATTGCTCCTATAACAATGTTTCGAGTCAGTGTTAATCCAGCAAATATTAAAAGTCCTATGGGGACAAGCGCATAAGCTGTTCTCGTTCCAGTAAATGCCATTACCATAAACATGATACCAGTGAAAAGGAACAACAAAATTTTGGTTCCCCACGGGCGATCTCCCATGGCCATTGCAAAACATTGACATCCACCAAAAGCCATCATGATTCCAAAGGTAGTAGGGTCATTTGTAACAGAGAAAATCCGCATTCGTGTCCATTGAAAAAGGAGTTGAAAACGTAATTCATCTGCATAAATCCAAGCTTCTTCTACTGCACTAAAACCGATAAACTCCTGTTTCATTCCATAGAGGGCAGTGCCCATTAAAAGTAGGATGATATACCAAATCATCCATTGTATTTTTTTTAAGCTATCAAATGCAAAACAAGCAATGAAATAAACAAAAATTAAAAGAGCCATCGTTCTTACGGTATAGACCCAGGCAAGGGTTGATTCTGCAACTGGATTTAATCCTTGGAGTAAATTGTAACCAACCCAGATCAAAACCCAATAACTAATCGGGCTACTGGCAAAACCTTTTTTCTTGCTTCGACTTTGCATGACAAGCATTCCAAACAACATCACAAACATGAGCCCATCCATTGAGGTTCCCACGGGCGCATTAGAATATTTACCGATAAGGTGCACTAAAAAGCCAATGACTAGCATTAAGGCCAGTCCAAATTGAGGATTGAACATAGCTCCAAACACTCCTGGAATCGCCAAAAGGGCAACAAATGCGATTACTCCGAAAACTAATCCAACCTTACTTACTAAAATTCCAAATGCAAGGCCAATCAATAGCAGTGTAATCCATCCTAATGGATTATTAAACTTTTCAATGAAAAGTTTTGTGTTGAACCAATCTGCTACATTATTTGCTATTCTGGCGAGCATAGAGGGAAAAGAGGTTTATAAAAACATCACTTTAATAAAACAGCCGAGCAATAAAACAAGCGCTGCGAAAACACCCACAAATTCGATTAATCGATCGTGGTCAGTTAATTCAAAGTCTTTATCTTCTTTTTTCATGAATTTTAAGGCATTAAACAGGTTGTCTTTCGATTTTTCCTGTTTTTACGAAATGGTTTTCAACCAAATTCCAAAACTGCTCCACTCTTGCCTCCCACGTATTGGTTTGAGCCACTTTAAATCTTTTTTGTTCCAATTCTGAAGAGTTTTCCTTCAGTGCTACATCAATTTGGTCAATAAATTCTTGGTGACTGTCCGCTAAATAAATTACATCTCTAAATCCTCGAATATCTTCACTAAAAGCTGTTGAGATTACAGCTCTTCCTGCAGCCAAGTATTCGTTTATTTTTAAAGGATAGATACTTTTTGTGAGGGTATTGCACAAAAAAGGAATCATGGTTACATCCATGAATTTTAAGTATTTCGGAAGATCATAAATACTTTTTCTTCCTGTGGTAATGACATTTGGAAGTTTGTCAATTCCCAATTCATAGAATTCATCACTATTAATGGGCCCTACCAAAACCACTGTTTTATCAGCATGTTTTTCAGCTACTTTTTTGATTAATGGATAGTCCATTCTCAAATAATCCATGTTACCAGTGAAGCCAATGATTGGTGTCGTTACCTCTTTGATTTCTTCTGGTCGCTCATAATTTGCTTCCAATGTCTTTTCAAAAATGGAAATATCTACAGCATTGTGCGCTATATGCGTTTCTGAATTATGAATTTCTAAAATTCGCTTCAATTGAGTTCCTGTAACCAAAGCAAAATCAGATTTCGCTACGGCTTCTTGCTCCAATCTTTCTCCGTGTTTTACACTATACGGGTCTTGCGAAATATCATCAATGCATTGATAGATACTTAGTTTCTGACCAAATTCCTTAGGCAGATGCCCAGCGAAATATGGGTCATAACAATTCATGTAAATGAAATCCTTTACATCATAATCTTTCAATACTTTCTTGATGGCCTTCAGAACAATTTTATTATTCCAATTACTGAAAGCATCATATAATCCTCCTGGTGAAAGCCAATTGATAGGTAAGGAAAGAGTAGGCTGTACTACGATAAAATTATCAGGAATTTCCTCAATCGTTTCGTAAGTGATTTGATTGGTTAGAAGTGAACCTGTTCGATTTCTTAATTTTTTATCAGAACTATATCCCTTAACAAAGTCCTTAACGGAGTAAGGGTGATTCACATAAAAAACACGATTATTTTTTGCAAACTCCTTTGCCCACGACAAAGAGACTGACGAGTACTGATGATCAGTTCTAAATAATGTGAAAATTACTATATCGTATTTGGATCTGTCCATTGTCGGGAAATATTATAGGCAAAATCAGTTGAGCCAAGCGACTCAACTGATTTGTGAAGTATTATTTGTTTTTCAATTCTAAGAATTCCTTCGTCACCAAAAAGTCAAGTGGGAAGACTCTTAAATTAAGATTTTTCAAGGGGCCACCTGCTCTATTTACAATTGAATGACTTTTGCGGAAAGCCACTTCCAAACCTGCCTCTGTTGCCAATTTGTAAATCTTTTCATGGGTGAGTTTATTCAGACCATGATAGGCTTCTTTTAAATCACTTTCCAAATCACCCACCAAGGGATGATTGTGCTCTTCAATCAATTTTTCAACATAATTTTGCGGGAAAAATTGAATCCAAGGTGTTTTTATCACATGATTTAAATGAGATGCATAAGGGCTGCGCCATGGTGGATAGGTAACAAAAATACTTCCTCCTTTTTTCAAAGAAAAAGCTAATTGCTTTAAAATTTTACCTAAAATATCCAGTGGAATATGTTCTGCAACATCATTCAAAAAGACTAAATCGTATTGCTCTGTCAATGGCCTCTCCAAAACATCTCTTTTTTCAAAAGTGACATTTGAAGCATTGTGCTTTTTTTGCAATGACTTTGCAACATCAATATGGTGACCATCTATATCCAAAGCATAAACTTCACAGTCCCAGTTGGTAGCATACCAAAGAGACATTCCTCCCATACCGCATCCAAAGTCAAGCACTTTTTTACCGTTAAGGTCAAAGTGCTCACGAATTAATTTTTTATCTACATGCAGGTGAGGTGCATTTTCGTTTTGAAAATTGTCCTCTGCATAGGCTAAGCCTTCTAAAAATTGAGCTTCTGTCATCGCCTTTCTCTATTTGAGTTATTAAAAAAAATTGCAAAAAGTGTTATGGGGATAAACTAAGGTTGAGTAGAATATTAGTATTCTGCTATAGCTACTCAACAATTTTTTCAACCGATTTCGGTTTTGTCAAATCTACCTGGAGGGTAGGGGTAGGGTCGTTGACTTTTCCTTTATTTTTTATAATTTCAAAACCTTTTTTATAGAAAAAAGGAATATTTCTAAGGGTGTTAAGAACCTCAATATTCAGTTCTCGATACAAATATACTTGCATTATTACAAAGGTGATACCATAAGTTAATAATGTGCCGCAAGCAGCTCCCATTAACCCATACCATTTTATAGCATAGTAATCGATTACTACCAATAATGTTAGGTTAAAAAGGGTAAATAAAAAGTTTGTCTTTGGGCGACCGATAGAATCTACAATTGTTCCAAATTGAACTGCATAAGGAATAAAAAGTCCAAATAAAATGGTTACTCTCAAAATATTTGCAGCTTCGATATATTCAGGTCCAGCAATGATATTTATAAGAACTTCGGCAAAAAGAAGAACCACGATCACTGCTGGAATCATAAAAGCTAAAATAGCAGCTACTGCTTTCTCATATAAGTCCTTTACTCCGGCATTTCCATCTTCACCATCAGCAGTTCTGGATGATTGGGGAAATAAGATTGAGGCCATAGATAGGGTTGGAATATCAGTCAAATTGGTAACCTTGATCGCTGCTTCATAAATTGCAACCAATGCAGCGCCTCCAGGCAAACCATTCAAAATGAAGGTTTCAGTTCGTTTGAAAAGTTGGGAATTAAAATTAGTTCCAAAAACATAGGTTCCAAAATTCAAAAGTTTTTTTAGCCAGCCATAATCTAAGGAAGAACTAAACCGTAAAAATGGTTTGCAATAAATGTAGCCAACAATTGAACCGACAATTGCAGCGAGAATGTATCCGTAAGCCAATGTTTTGAGACTTGTGGTTCCGAAGTTTAAAAAGATAATTACTACAAACAAAAAGAAAAACCCTTGCCTTGCAAAGGCAGCGTAAAATATTCCTTTGAAATCCAAATTTGCTTGCTGAATGTAATTGAATTGGAATAATGGAACTAAGGCAAGATTGCAAATTGCGTAAATTTTAAGCAAGTGATTTAATTCAGGCTGATTGTAAAAATCTGCAAAAATTGGTGCACTCAACAGTAAGAAACCTATTGTTAAACAGGTGAAAAGAATATTAATTGCAAATGAAGCAGTCAGAATTTTGGGGTAATCTTCCTCCGAAGCTGATGTTAAATATTTTACCAAAGCATTTTGTAGTAGCCCTATTCTTGCAACTTCAATAATTGAAACGATAGAAGACAGAAAAAACACCCAAATTCCAAACTTTTCAATAGGCAGCATCCGGAATAAAATCATCACCGTTGCAAGAGCAAAAAATTGTACTGAAAACTTCTCGAGCAAACTCAAAAGACCAGACTTAACCCAATAGTTTTTCAATTTTTATGTTCCTTAGTGATTAGTAATTAATTATGAATGCTTTAGAAAACTTTAGTCAAGCCTATCCACTCGATTCAAAACACTTCCCAAATATTTGTCTCCAATTGAATTTAAAAATCCAATTGATTCATCATCTGCCGTGACTTTAGATGATTGAGCGCCAAAAACACCCAATACTTTATCCGCATAAAGTGAAAGTTCTTTTGAATCTGCGTAATCATTTAAAGCTGAGCCTTCCATCAAAATATAGTCGTATTTCTGTTGATAATCGTAAAGTATTCTGACAAAGTCTTTGCCTTGCAATGCTTCATTTGGTGACATGTTACCACCAAAATTTCCTAAAATATCAACGTTATTTGGTAGGTATCCAGCCTGAACTGGCAGAGCCGCTAAATGATTCGTTGTTCCTGATGAATTGAGCATACCTGCAGGTCTGATAAACGGTATTTCAGATTCGGGCAATGTCGCATATTTAGACAAAGAGTTATTTCTAAAATTAGTATCGATAATCAGCACTTTACGATTTCCCAAACTTAACGAGTAGGCCAAAGCTAAAAGGAAAAAAGACTTGCCTTCCTGCGCTTTGTTACTTGTAACTAATAAGGTATGCGCTCCACTGGTCTCTACAGAATATCGAATTTTACGCAAGTACTCTTTAAATTCATTAATGGATTTGGAAGTTATAGAACCATTGAAAATCGAGTTGAAATTCATGTTGTTCTTTTTAATCCTATTGATATGACCTGAAAGTGGCAAATTGTAATTCTGACTAAATCGATATGGAGAACTTGAGCTGTTGTCGAAAAAGGTTAATAAGAAAATAACCAAGGTTGCTAAAACACCACTCGCAACTCCTGAAAAAGCACTTAAAATAGCTCTATTCTTAGATTCTGGTTTTTCTGGAACTCTGGCATATTCAATTACTTCAAACTCAGAAGTAGGTTTTGTTGTAGCCAAACGAGCGAGGTCAAAACGTTCAGACGCGGCTAAATATTCATTTTGGGCAACTTGCCTTTGGTATTCTATTTCACCTAATTCTGCTTCGTTTGACGAGATGTTTTTTTGTTTCCCCCTTTTCGATGCAATTTCTTTATTTAAAGATGATTTAGATTTTCTTGCTTCTTCCAGATCAAATTCGAGTTTTCGTTTTTCATCTCGAAGTTTTTGGTTTTCTCTTCTCGCTTCATCTGCATTGACTGGATCAGGTTGGTTTCTGATGTAACCTTCTCTTTCATCAACCAACTTCTGACGCTTTCTTTCTAAATCTGAATTTTCTTGATTCGGCGATCTGGATATTCTATCTTGTAAATTATCAATTTCTCTATCAAGTCTCCTGATTTTAGAACGGATTGAAACTTCGCTAGCATAATTTCCCGAAGTTTCGCGTGCCGTTTTCTTGATTTCAAAATCAAGTTTCCTGATGTTTCTCTCTAAAGCTGGAATTTCAGAAGTGACTCTTTCTCTTCTCATTTCAAGATCTCGAAGTTGTCCAACAATATTCTTCGTCTCTTCATCAATGTCAATTACATTAAATTTTGCTTTATAATCATTGATAACTTTCGTTAAACTGTCAAACCTTTCCTTCTTTTCGGCAACTTGGTCTGTGTAGAATTTTACAGAAGTGGACTCTACAGAGGATTGTTCATCTTGGAAGTATTTGATTATTTCTTCACAAAATGTGTTTACTGTAAAGTAGGAAAGTTCAGGATTCTCAGATATAAATTCGATTTGAATGTAGTCCGTATCACCAATTCGTTTTACCTCTAAATTTTCCATTAAAGATTCATGGTCGTACTCAAAGGCTTTTGATATTTTTGAGAACATTTCTTTATGAGAACGTTCCGCCTCCTTAGGATGCAGATTCATTTTGTAATTCTCGGATAGTTCCTGAGAGAAGTTGCCAATGGATTCTAAATCAATACTTGGCATGTTTTCGCTTTCTTCAGAAGATGTAAGTACTCTAAAACGAGATTCGTCTTCATTCAAATCATGCATTACCAACCTTCTTGTCAAAAGACTAATATTAGTAGGGCTGGTCATCAACTGAATTTTGTTTCCAAAAAAGGTTTTGGTTACAAACTCCTGCATAAATGGGTTTGCGCCTGTGATATCAACATCCATTTTTTCGATAATACCCGTGGCAATTGTAGCATTAGCCTTGTATTTATCAGGAAGTTGGCCAACTAAAATGTAGGTGGCAATAGCGGCAAGGATCATTACTAATAAAATAATCCAAAATCGTCTTCTCAGTATGCTCAAAAAGTAACGTATGTCCATGTTTGGCTCATGTAAGTTTTCTCAATAGTATTATATCGTTCATTCATTCAGTTCGTACCCAAAATAGTAAGACGCATTTTTATCAAAAAGTAATTTTTTGATGGTAAATTAACCATTTGTCAGACTAAAACACTAAGAAAATGGGTGCGAGAGGTGTATTTTTTGCAAAAGTAATCAAATACACTTAATTGACAACCATTAAACTGACGGGTAAAACGAACCAGTATATGAGGGGAAGTATTTAGTAACGCAGTAGGTTTTCAATCTATTGGAATACCTATCTTTCGGGAAGAATCAAAGCACAAAAATAGGCAATTTTGTTACAGGATGCCACCCCTAAGACTTTTTAAAGAAAAAAAATCGGAAGGTTGGAATAACACATTCTGAAATGAGGGGATTTTTGTGGTCCAGATAATTAAATTTTTAAAAGGCCGGACGGTAAAGCCTCCACCAAAAAATACACCGTCCGGCAAAACCCAAAGAGAGTTAATTCTAAAATTGAATAACGAAGTTCTTTATTTGAAAGCAGTCAAAGATTTAACTATTTGTTTAGTCAGTTTTAACTGTTTTTCGTTTTGCTTCTGTCAGTAGGTTCAAAAAAGCCGGACGACAAGCCTCCACCAAAAAATAAATATCGTCCGGCAATACCCAAAGAGAGTTAATTCAATCTTTGCCCTATTTGCCTTTGCAGTCAGGGCATATATTTTATCGAGATGATTTTTTCAAAAAAAGCCGGACGACAAGCCTCCACCAAAAAATAAATATCGTCCGGCAATACCCAAAGAGAGTTAATTCAATCTTTGCCCTATTTGCCTTTGCAGTCAGGGCATATATTTTATCGAGATGATTTTTTCAAAAAAGCCGGACGACAAGCCTCCACCAAAAAATAAATATCGTCCGGCAATACCCAAAGAGAGTTAATTCAATCTTTTGCCCTGTTTGCCTTTGCAACTGGGCTATATTTTTCTCCTAAATAAGTTTCAAAAAACGTCGGACGGTTAGCCTCCACCAAAAATTCTAAATCCGTCCGACAAAACCCAAAGAGAGTTAATTCAAGAAATCGGTTAGTGGGATTTCTTTACCTCATAATCATACATCACATGCAAGAATCCTCACCTTATGCTCAGTAGGGGGTAAACTGTGCATTGGTTTTCACTTGGTTAACTCATTTAGATTTTCAATTTTGAAAGGCCTCCGACTGGCTGCTCCTTTTTCATTATAGTGTGTTCGAGAATTTGCTTTCTCATAGTGTTTGCTTCTCACGTTTGTGTAATCCCATGAAAGTGAAAAACAGAACAGTAGCAGGAATGGCCTTTCAAATTTCTTGTGATTTGTAGTCAAGCACTTTTGCTTGAGTTGTAAAAACAAATTTGAAATTCATTTTAATTCCAAATCACGCTGCAAATGTATAGGCACATCAAGGCTGGATAAAACAACTGAATGGGTATATTCAAGTTTCTAAGCTTTTAATTTCAAATCAATTTTCGATTTAATTGAAATTAAATTAAAATAATTTATATAAATACATATTTGTATAAAATTGAATTTGAATGGATTGTAAGAGAGTAGCGTTGTTGTTTTACATTTTCAGGTTTCAATCGTTTTTTATACACAAATCATTTATTATCAAATTTCTAAGAATTAGAAATAAATCTAATATTTGATTGATTTTAACACTTTTTGCTTGACGCTAATAAATTCTTAACGAATCATGGCTCCAAAAGAAGATTTGTTTAAACTGATAAAAAGCCTTTCCAGATCGGAAAAGAGGTATTTCACCTTAGATGCACAAAAGAGTGGGGCAAAAAACAGTAACTATATTAAGCTGTTTAAGGAAATCAATAAAATGGATAAGTATGATGAATCAGCTATAAAAGAGCAATTCCCGAATCTTTCAATGGATAAGTCCTATTTGTATGAAGCTATATTGAAAAGTATGAGGGATTATCGAAGTCCAAAATCTAAAAGGGCTCAGATGAAGCAATTAATCTTAGATTCAAAATTCTTGTATGAAAGAGCTCTTTATGATCAATGTGCGAATAGGCTTCAATCTGCTAAGCAAATTGCAATGAGTTTATCTGACTCTTTATCATTGCTTGAAATTAGTAGAGAAGAAAGGTTGCTTGCAAAGGCAAAAGGAATTTCAAAATTTAATCTTCGGTTTGATGATTTCAAAACTGTAAAAGAAGTTCAGATAAAAAATGTCAATGATGAATTCTTCTTTCATGATATATACGATTACTTGATAACTGAAGTAAAAACTCAATTGATGTATTCTTCCAATGAGGATAAACAAAACCTAAGAATAAAATTCAATCCAGAAACATGGCCCGAACCAACAAATGCCCAATCTAAATTGAGGTTTTATCAATCAAAAGCTCTTTTTTATAACCTATTAGGAAAGTCAGAGATTGCGGGCGAATATTTTGTGAAAGGGGCACAGGTGTGGGAAGAAAATTCGATTCTAAGGAAAGAGGAGTTTCATAGATACATTGTAGATTTAAGTAATTCACTTTCAGCTTCTTTTGTAAATAAGGATATGGTAACTGTCAAGGAATTATTGAAAAAACTGAAGACTCCAAAAACAAATAACCTAAATGAAGAAACCCTGTTTTTTACACTTAGGACTCGACATGAATTAAATTATATTCTCGAAACAAAGGATTTTGAAGGAGCGGATGAATTGAATGAACTTGTAGCAGATGGAATCGAAAAATATCAAATGGCGAATTCCAGTAAGATTACTTTAATGTTTCAATTAGCCCTGATACTCATGGGAAAAGGAGATTTTGTGAAAAGTCGTGATTGGCTTTCAAAAATTGTTTCCTTCAAAAAGGATAAGGATAGATTAGATATTCAGAAATCATCAAGGGTATTATTTGTCTTAGTTTCAGCAGAAGTAGAAGATTATGATCGTTTAGAAAATATAATCCGAAATCAAACCGCTGGATTGAAAAATTTCTTTAGTGAGGAAGAACTCGAATTTGAATTAAGTTTTCTAATGTTTTTTAAAAGCATTATTCCTCTTCCATTTGATAGAAAAGAAAGAGAAGAATTGAAAAATTTCCTTGAAAACCACTTTGCCAAATACAGCAGCACCTATAGTTATATTGTAGTTAATGGTTGGAGAGAAGCCACTAATATTTTGTAATTATTTTTTTGAAGTAAAAGGCCTAAATGGTTCTACAGAATCTTTGGTAATCGTTCTTAGTTGAGGAATCCTGAAAAGAAAAATTTTATTCTCCGATTTTCTGATAACAATATTTTCCTTTGCCAAATTATAAGTGAGTGCTCTGTAATTGAAATTAGGCGAATCGTTGGGGCCTTTATTTGCATCGATATCGATAATAATAATAAACGCCTGCTTTAGCGAATCCGAGTAATAAAATTGAATTTGACTTTTATCGGTTTCAACAGTTTCAATTTTAACTGTCTTTTTATCAATAGCATTTTTATTAGTTGCAGCAACCAATTGCCCTTGTATGTTACCTATCAAGATTCCCTGCTTTGAAACAAGTGGAAAGGCAACAACCTGACTTTCTTCAATTAGGAAAAGGGTATTCAGATCAGACGATAAGGATATCGAATTCGTCATAGTATGTGTGGTTTAAAAAGAATTAACTTGTTTTCTCAAAAACAAAAATCATTCTTTTTTTTGTGAATCCAAAATCAAAATGAAATTTACAAGTTTATCTGAAAAGTGAACAATTTGTAAAAGTTTGTAAAACACATTAGAAAAAATTCAAATTGGTTCAATTTTGGCTTCTAAATTTTTGACCCTCATTTCATTTTGGGGGTAACTATTAATTATTTAATCCCGAATTTATGCGAGTTATGTATTTTTTAATTGCCATGTTATTTTTTGCATGTGGAGACCCTTCCAGTTCTGCTTCAAGTAAACCTTCTAATCCAACTGCAGTAAGCGCTTCTTCATCTACTCAGGGCTCTACTTCCTCGACCCCAACCACACCTGGTGAAAATCCTGATATTAAAATTACCATTCAGGGTGGCCCCACTTCTGGTCAAGTTCAATTAATTGGAATGTTTAATGGTGAAAATTACTTAATCGATAAAGGTGAAATTCAACCAGGAGGTGTTCTTCATTTTAAGAAAGGAGAACCATATAGACAAGGATTAGCTTATGTGGTTTTGGCTGATAATACCAATTTTCAATTTTTAATAACCGAAGATCAGACATTCAACCTGACTTGTAATGTCAATGACCCGACCACCACAATGAAAGTGGAGGGAAGTTTGGATAATCAACTTCTTTATGATATGAGTCGTTTTGAGTCAGACCAAAGAGCAGAACATGCTCAAATAAAAAGTCAAAAATCTGGATTGAAGGAAGGAACTCCAGAATATGATGCTCTTGAAAAGAAAACGGAAGAATTGTTAAACGCTCGTACGGCCTACCTTAACAAGTTAAAAAAGGAGCATCCTGGTTCCTTTTTTACTGCCTTTAAGTTAGCTGGCCAGAATCCAGATATGCGAGACATTCCAAAAGCAGAAAGAACAGCTGACCCAAATAAATTTGCAAGTCTTTATCGCAAACGATTATGGCAAGACGTCAACTTTAATGATGAACGATTGATGTGGACACCCGTAATTTCAACCAAGCTAAAGCGATATATGACGGAGCTAACAGTCCAAAACCCAGATAGTATTTTTGCTTCTGCAAAATTTCTGATTGATCAAGTTTTAGATAAACCTGAATATTTCAAATACTTCGCAAATTGGATAACCCTTCAATACGAACCAACCAAAACGACATTGATGGATGCCGAGGCGG
Organism: uncultured Saprospiraceae bacterium; assembly: GCA_937924495.1. Classification (GTDB taxonomy): domain Bacteria; phylum Bacteroidota; class Bacteroidia; order Chitinophagales; family Saprospiraceae; genus JAGQWW01. The sequence goes on along the minus strand of CALDSS010000107.1, from coordinate 3,178 downwards.
TTTATGTAAATATGGTCAAAAACTATTTTACGAAAGAAAGAGCATTCTGGTCTGAGGAAGTAGAAGTGGTGGGGCTACAAAAGAGAGCTTACGAGATGGGGCAAAGTTTAGTAGGACAGCAAGGGCCAGATGTAGTCTCGAAAGATTTGGATGGAAACGAGCACTCTATTTATGGTATGAAGTCAGACTATATTTTAGTCTATATGTTCAATCCAGATTGTGAACACTGTGCAGTCGAAACACCAAAATTGGTTGCAAACTACAAGAGTTGGAAAGCAAAAGGAATTGATGTTTATGGAATTGCGATTGATACAGATGAGCAAAAATTGGGAGATTACATAAAGAAGAACCAGATTCCATTTAATGTAGTTTACGATTCTACCAATCGCTCCATTTATGCCAAGTATTATGTAAACATCACGCCCGAGCTCTATGTTTTAAACAAAGATCGAAAGATAATTGGTAAAAACTTGAACGTCGATCAGGTAATGACTATAATCGATAGAGATAGAAATGGATAGTCCTTTTTCAATTCTTTAAAAAATAAAAAGCTCCGGTGAAATGAATCATCGGAGCTTTTTTTATGCGTACCCAGAACAGGATTTGAACCTGCACGTCCTTGCGGACACCAGCCCCTCAAGCTGGCGCGTCTACCAATTCCGCCACCTGGGTGTGCTATTAAGCGGCGCAAAGATATATTTAGGTTTCACAAAACGAAAAATATCATGCATCTCCTTCTGGAAAATTTAACAAATGTTAAATTTTTTAATATTTTCAGCATTGTCGTAAACCTTTTCAGATAATGTCACGTACTTTAATCTCACGCTTGCTTTTCAAAAACAAATACTCTTAATGACTTTCTTGAATTAAAATAAAAAAAAGTTATCAAAGAGTTATATATATAAAAAATAATAATATATATTTGCAGCGTAATTAGAAACACTATTCAAAACGAGAAATTTAGACAAGTTTGAATTACTACTCCCAAAGACTTTCAAACATCACAAACAGTTTAAATTTATGTCACACTATGAAATTCTTTTTTTTAGCTTCCATCGTGCTCATCACTGTATTAATTATTTCAGTTGGTGGCCATCGCAACGCTCATCCTGAAAAGGAAAGTGAGTCAGCTTCTTAAGAATTTCCCTCGAAAAATTTCCAATTCCGATTTTAACTGAAGTCCAATTTCCAACAAGGTAATCTATGCACATATCCATTTTTTAGTATATTCTACTTGGACTTCAAGAAATTATAGTTTTTGTTTTTGAGTGTATCTCTTGGTCTGTAAGCAGACCCAAAGAGAGGTCAGATTTATGTCAGCGTGTTGAGGGACACGCTGGCTTTTTTTCTTTAAAACAGAGTGTAATTAATTGATTTTAAGTTTATTACAAATAAATAAATTGAATATTAAAAAATATTTAATTTAGTATCGTATAAATGTTTTGATTTACGATCAGAATTTTCTTTTCTTAATAATAATAGACACACAAATCCATTTTGGCATCATATTTGAAATTATTAATATATATAAAATAACCAACTTTAGTTAAGAGTAATAACGTCTCAATTTTTGTTTTTCTCAAAACTCAAATCCGGTCGTCGGAGTTGCTCCCTTAGTAACTCCGACCTTTTAGAATGACTAGAAACAATATACAGACGCTCAAAGACAAACGATAAATTCATGCAGTAGTAATCTGCAATTCAGAACATTATTTTAAAAAACTTTTGAAACACGCCTCCCATGAATAGAGCAACCATCGGTTACGTCTCGTTTGGAATTTTTTGTGTGGCTTTCGCAGGATTTTCCATTTTTCTTTCTTCAAAACTTTCTGACTATCAAGGACTCCTTGGTACTCAAAAAACTACTATCAATGGGCATGAACAATCGATTAGTAATCTTGAAGGAATAATTGATAAATACCAAATTGAAAATGAGATTTTATCAGATAGTATTTTGTTACTCAATGAGACGATCAACGATCTTGTATTGAGAATAGATGAACAAGATAAAATCATTTCAACTTTAAGAAGAAAGTTGAACAAAACACTTCGTTCCTTTCAAGAGCTTGAAGGTGAAATAGCGCGTTTGGAAGAGGAGAAAGAAGACCACAGTTTAGCAATTGCTTCTCTTGAAGAAGAAAAAAATATAGTCCTTAAAGAGTACAGCGAAACGCAAGTCCAAGCAGAAATGCAGGAAGAAACCAAACAAAAGCTAGAAGAAGCAACGGCTAAAAACATTCAAATGGTTTTGGCTGAACGAAAGCGGTTAGTAATCGAAGATATTGCTGCAAATACAATTGTAAACTATGCTGAGGTGAAACTTGGAAGAAAACCAAACAAATCAAATACACGAAAGATATATGGTCAGAATAAATGGAATTATACCACTTTTGAATTCACTATGGAGCATCGCGGCTCCAACAAAGAGATACTCGATCAGGAATTTATTCTGAAAATAATTGATAAAGATTCTGGAAATATATTGCCATATAATGAAGGAAACCGAAAGTTTCCTGAAAGTGATGGTGAAACAGAGGGTTGGTCTTTCAACTTTGTGGACAACCCTGTGAAGGCATTGCATGTAAATTTCCAATCGAAAGTAGGAAAAAAATACGAAGCAAGAATCTTTTTGGTCAAGGAGGGAAAAGAATATTTGTTGGCCAATAGTACAAGACTTCTTGTAGAAAATGGAAAAGCTATCAACTAAAACCCCATACTAGGAAAGCCTTTTTCTTTATAGAAGTTTGTTTGCTTCTGGCAGTAGTGAAACCTTATGGGTAGAGCTACTGCCCTTTTTAGTTTGGGGGTATTTGCTAACTAATTTTGACGGGTCAGCGATGCTAATCGCTCCAATTAAGTAAAGCTAAAAAAATAACCTTTCGAAATTGAAGCTGTTCTTTTTCCATTATACTTCCCCGATTAAAATCGGGACACGCGTTAAAAAATAGAACCGTCCGCCGTGGCGGATGCTTAGATTTTTTGCCTCAATTAGCAAAAAATAAGCACTCGTTGCTCTACAAACTATTTCAGAATAAAGTCTATTTAGTATTACTCAAAAAATAACTTCCCTCTTCAATTCAAAAAATTAGCTCGAAAAACCTCATTATCAATCACTTTTCCTTCACTAATTTTTTGAAATCGGGAACTTATTTTTTGAGCGTTCCTTAAACACTTGTAT
>CALDSS010000106.1 GCA_937924495.1 uncultured Saprospiraceae bacterium | reverse complement strand
CTTGAATCGTTGACAACAATTGAAGGTGGAATTTATTTCCGAAAAAATGGATTCAAAAACTTTGAAGGATTAAATAGTTTGGTAAGCACTGGAAACAATTTTGAAATCACAACCAACCTAAATCTCACTTCCTGCAAGGGGCTTGAAAGTTTTACTACCTGTGGTTCTGTTTTCAATTTTTATGACAACCCTGAATTGGTTTCTATGGAAGGATTAGAAAATCTTACTGCCATTTCTAATGCCTTGGTTTTGCAGCGAAATGAAAAATTAGAAGATATATCCGCCTTTGAGTCTCTTGATTCCAACCAGGTAAAGGTTGTGGTCATAACGGACAATCCTACCTTAGAAATTTGTAATGCATCTGGAATTTGTCAAGTTTTAAATAGCACCCAAACGAATACTGATATAAAAAATAACGGTTTGGCTTGCGAATCAAAAGACGACATCTTGAATAGTTGCCAAACTTCAGGAGGATTAAAAAAGTGTTTGCCAAATGGATTCACTATTTCCAATCAAACGGATGTTGATCTATATATTTCAGACCATTCTGAATGCCAAGAGATAGTAGGATCTTTAACGATTGACAATACTGAAATTGAGGATTTAAATTGGCTTTCCAATGTACAGATCATTAATGGAAATCTTTTGATTTCAAACAACTCATCATTGGAAAGCATGTTAGGCTTTGAAAATACAACAACAGTTCTTGGTGACCTGTTGATTAAAAGTAATGGCCAGATAAAAGACTTTTCGGGATTTGAAAATTTAAAATCTACAAATTCTCTAATAGTTCAAAATGAACCTCAAATTGAAAACTTTGAGGGACTAACAAACTTGTCCACTATCCAAGAAAGATTCTATATTGATTCGAATGAAAGTTTGCTCGATTTTTCTGGAATGGACTCTCTTGTTCTTTCAAACCAAAATTTGGTCACTGTCGTCAATAATCCTTTACTTTCAGTTTGCGACGCTCCTTTTTTATGTGATTATTTTAACGACCCGATTTCTCCTTTAGAATGGAAGGCGATAGTTACCGATAATCAAGAAGGCTGTAATTCTATCAATGAAATATTATCAAACTGCAATACCTCTTCTATTGATCCAGAAAAATCTTTATTACAAATCACCCTCTCCCCTAACCCAACAGCGGGTGAAATTTATTTCTCAGATGAAAATTTACAAAACGTAAAAATTACCGTCACAAACCTCACTGGGCGCATTCTTTTGGTTGAAAAATTGAATGGGACTAAGAAAATAGATTTGCCAACAGATGCAAAAGGTATGCTTTTAATAAAAATAGAAACTGATAAAGGAGTTGCTATTAAACGAATCTTAAAAAGATAGATTTTAAACCTGAATGCCTCTAACCATAAAAACAAAAAAACCCGAATCGCTACCTCTTGCGATTCGGGTTGGTAAAAATAGAAAAGTATTTACCTATTTTATCGTAACGTCTCCCTTGTAGATTTCAATTAATCCATCAAAGAATTCAGCTTCTATCATATAAACATAGACTCCTGAATTTAACTTCTGACCACGGAAAGTTCCATCCCATCCATTTTCAGGTTGAATGGTTTGATCATCCACCCAAACAGGGAAGTTGTAATTTTCATAAATCACCTCACCCCATCTGTTAAAGACTAAGAATGATTTAATTTCGGTTACAACATCTGGATCACCATAGATTCCGAAGAAATCATTGTTTCCATCTCCATTTCCTGGCGAGAAACCACTTGGGATATAAATTGGATGATCTTTCATACCAATGATATTGATATTATCATCATCTGTACATCCATTCTCATTTTCAACGACGACTGTGTAAACGGTTTGTCCTGCTGGACTAACCCATTCTGTAATACAATCAACAATATTGGTTTCATCACAAATAGGGAATTGATCTACTGGAGACCACAAAACCGAAGTTAAATCACTCGGATCATAGTTGGTACTCGCAGTCAATTCAATACTATCGCCAAACGGAACTGGATTATCTCCTCCTGTAATTAATATCTCAACTGATAGTTCAGTAGGTTCTTCAATATTAAATGTAACTGTGGCTTCACAACCATTCGAATCTTTACCTACAATCGTATAGGTTCCTTCTCCAAGGTTTGAAAAGAAGGTATTGCTCTGAGAAAAAGGCCCACCATTAAATGAGAATTCGAATGGAGGAACGCCACCTGTCATTCCATTCACACTTATAATACCATCTTCCCTTCCAAAACATGAAATTTGCTCTGGAACAGCATCTACGGTAGGATTGCTAAATGCAGCATCCACAAATACGTCATCAGAACCAACACAACCATTGACATCTGTCACTTCAAGTGTATATGTTCCTCCATTCTCTACAATTACCGATTGCGCATTTCCAACTGGATCTCCATTCTCAAAGGACCAGTTATAAGTTCCTCCAGAATGATCATTTCCTGTTAGTTCAACTTCTGTATCGTTACATGAAAGGATTTGATCAGCACCAGCATCTACTCTTGGTAGTGGATTTACAACAACATCTTCTGTCCAAGAATAATCACATCCTTGTTCAGCGTATTCAATCGTTAATGTGTGTGTGCCTTCCCCTGCCAAAGATGGATCAAATTCAAGAGCTGCGTTAACTCCAGGTCCATCAATTGTAGGAAGAAGTGAACCAGCACCATTCGATAAAGTTACGTTTATTGCCACCGGCGCTCCATCAAGACATAAGGGCCCAATTGGCTCTATGTTCGATTGAACATTCGGACAAGGTAAGGCCTCGCAAAAAACCGATTCGGATGGTTTTGGACACGAAGAATCTGAAATTGGAGTAATTATTATCTCAATATCATCATCTCCTGGCATCATCCCTGGAAATGTGAAGTCCGTATTTGATTGAGTACTAATTAACCGAGGAGCACTACCCATTGGGTATGAAACTCGAATTTCGTACTCATCAACATTAGCATCATCATTCCAAGTTATGGATACACTAGTCGTGGTAGCTAATAAATCTTCACAGTTGATAACGATTGGGTCAATAGTTGGGTCAACCTGAATCATTTGACTAAATGGACCATCAGTACAGCCATTATTATCAATACTCAACGTAACCGTCTTATCTCCTGGATCTCCTGCCCAAGAAACTGTCGCTGGGTCGAATGGATCCATATTACCTGGAGTACCATTATCAAAGTCCCAAGTCAAAACAGCATCAGGATGAGCTGCACCAATTCCAGAGAATCTTAGCGTTGCGTCATCTTCTTCACAGATTACTGCAGGATCAATTGAGAATGCCGCAACTGGTGTCTCAATCATCTGAATAGTGGTATTACCAGGGTAAGGACATCTATTCAAATCCATAAAAAATTCAATGTTATAACTTCCTTGAGCGTCTGGGGTGAATACTCCATCAGCAGTTACATTATCTCCACTAAAGGTTCGAGTACCCATACCTGCGCCAGGATCTGGTGTTAATACTACCTCTAACTGAATAGGAGTAGGATTACTTGGATCAAAACAGTTATCAGCAATAGGAACAAACGCTACATCAATTGGATCACATTCTTTCGCTATACATGTAAATGTTGTTGAAACAGGAGGACACAATGAATTTGGATCTGTCAAGGTTAATTCCACCTCAATTTCATCTTCTGGATTTAATCCATCAAAAAAGACTGAAGAGCCTGTTTGAGAAGTAGGTGTCAGGCCTACTGGGCTCAATACACTAATATCATAACTACCAACCCCAGCAACATTTGCGTCCCAAATGAATTCTATACTTGTATTGGTTGTATTATCCGGATTACATCTAAGATTTGCTGCCAACGCATTTAGGGTAGTATCCACTCGAATTGGAGCATTAAGAGGTGCAGATACACAACCATCAATGGTTGTTACGCTTAGACCAATCATATCTTCAAATCCACCTTCTGTCCATGTAAGCGTATGAGGACCAATACCTGTACCTGGAACAGCAGTCGCTCTACCCCAATCCCAATCATAGGTAGAGGTAGGATCAACGTGTAAGCCCATATTCATTTCCAAGGTCGCCATATCATCAACACATACCGCAGGATCTAATCGGAACTCAACTGCAGGAACTTCTCGTAAAGGGATTGTTCCGTTAAATGTAGTAAAGCATCCAGAACCTTTAGGATATTCCATAATTACACTAATCGGTACTTCACCAGAACCAAAATCTGAAATAGCTTGTTGAGGGAAAAATCTACCAGCTGATGTTAAATACGTTGAATTAGCAGGGCCGACCCATTCTAAATTCACACTATCCGTAGTAAGGACAGTTCCGTCAGAAAGTTTGGTGATTGAGAAGCTTGATACTGTGTCTAATAAAAACGCAAGTGCTGAATTTGTAACACAAGAGGTATCAATTATTGGCATAATCACACCAAGCTCTTCACAACTTCTGGCATAACACTTTTCACTAAAAGTAATTGGAGGACACTCCGTTAGACCTTCAACCGTAACTACAATAGTTACTGAATCGCCTTGTGTCAGCCCGGTAACTTCATATATCAAATTAGCAGTATTGAAGTCCCCTACAGCTGCTGTTGGAGCATCTATCATATCTACTGTATAATTTACAGCTCCTTGCACTGCATCCCAGCTAAATCGAATAGAGCGCTCATCCGAATCACAGATAATTAATGAAGGCACCAGTTCTGGTTGAACATTTACTTGTTGCGTTGTAGGTTGTGAAGTACATCCATTTTCCTCAACGGTTAAAGTAATATCTTTTGGACCATCATCAGACCAACTGATGCTATGAGGCCCTGCTGTATTAGCAGTTGCAGGTGTTCCGCCACCAAAGTCCCAGCTAAATGTTGCTGTGGCTCTGTCAGCATTTCCAGTATATTCAATATCCGAAGCATCAGTTATACAAATTGGGTCAACTACTGTAAATGCAGAAGAAGGAACACCAAAAATTGTCACAACAGTACTTTCGTTATAGGTACAATTGTCTTTTGAATAAGTAACATTTAATGTCAAATCGCCTGGGTTTACGGTTGCAGCATTTGGATCGAACATTCCATTCGACACACCAGGACCTGTCCAATCAAAGGTTCCTGTATTATCACCAGCTGAGGCCGTAAGCATTACTGCTGCGCCAGTTCCATCATCACAGAAAGGCCCAATTGGATCAATTGTAATTGGTTCCGGTGGACAGTTCGAGGCTTCACAAGTAAAGGAGGTACGACTTGGAGGACATGCTCCATTTCCTTCCGCAACGATTTCAATAGTAACCATATCTCCAGAGTTAAGTCCTGTGACCAAGACTGTTCGGTTAGTCATATCTACGATCTCGCCACCAGGGCCATTCACAGTATAAGAGGTAGCTCCGGGCACTGCATCCCAAATAAATTCAACAGAAGTTGTTGTTAAAGTACCGCATCTAATTACTGGATCAGGTAACGTAGCATCAACTTGAACAGGTTGAGAATTTGGTACCGAAGTACATCCATTTTCAGAAACGGTTAAAGAAACGGTTTGGCTTCCAGCCGGAAAGCTAACCTCTAATGGCCCAGCTCCAGTACCTGTTGTTATGGTTCCTGCTCCAACATCCCATGTGTAATTTGCACTTGTTGATGCAGATCCAGTGTACATTATGTTTGAAACCTCTGTTTCACAAATCGGACTTGTAACGGTAAAAGAAGGATCTGGCACATCATTAACGTCAATAGTAGTTGACTCCGTCCATGTACAGGTGCCCTCTGTATATACTACAGAAACTGTATTTGTTCCAACATTTGCAGCATTCGGATCAAAAGAACCGTTTGCAGAAGTTCCAGGTCCACTCCAAGAGAATGAACCACCTCCTAAACCACCAGTTTGGGTAGCATTGAGGTTAATTGCTCCAGTAGCAGCATCTCTACAAATTGCAGCAACATTAGCGATAGCTATTGTAACAGTTGGACAATCCTCCGCAGTACAATCAGACGAAGCCATACTTGGGCCACATGCTGAATTTGTATTAGCGGTTACGGTAATGGTAACATTATCACCTGGGCTTAATCCTGTAACTGGAAATGAGGTTCCTGGTTGAGTTACAGGAGCGCCACCATTTATTACAACCGTATAATTCGTTGCACCATTTACGGGTGCCCAATTAAAGGTCACACTGGTTTGTGTTGGATCACAACTAATTACTGGAGGATCTAATGCAGCCTCAACGGTTACTGTTCTTGTTTCCGTAGTGGACATACATCCGTTTTCTTCAACCGCTAAGGTTATCGTCTTTGGACCAGGTGAATTCCAACTAATATCATGAGGCCCGGCACCAGTTACTGTCGCAGGCGTTCCTCCATTGAAGTTCCAAGTAAAACTGGCAAACGGAGAAGCGTTTCCAGTATATTGGATAGTTGAAGAACCGTCAATACAAATTGGACTTGTAACTGTAAAATCAGCCGTTGGTACTTGATTTACAGAAACTGGAATACAAATTTGTTGCGATTCGCCACAGGTTCCAATAGCTTGAACGCAGACATTTACCGTTGCTACAGAAGTTGGAGTTATTGTAAAATCTGTAAGTGGTGTATTTAAAGTATCACCAGCAGAAGTAGTCCATATATAAGTGACCGCTCCTGTAACAGGTGTGATACTGAAACTTACAGCTTCATTGATACAAGTATTGGTTGTTGCATTTGAAAAAACAGGATCATTTAAAGGCATATTGGCTTGCATAACCTCAACGGTATCAAGTCCAATACACATTTTTGTACCTGTTGAATCAACTTGCGTAACTGCCAAGATATAAGTTCCTGGACTTCCAGCAGCTGCAACACTTGAGGTAGTTCCAGAAACAATGGTACCCCCGTTTTCAGAAGTCCAATTGTATGAAAATCCATTTCCGCTAGAGGACATACTCCCATCTAAAGGAACAGTTGCTCCTGGCGTACAGGGCAAATCATCAGGATCTGCAATGTCTGCTATAGGATCTAATACCTTTAGAACTAATGTAACTGTACTATCACAGCCATTCGTTTGCTGGTATTGAGGTCCGGTTAAAACAATTTGGTACCCCCCGGGAGTTTTATAGTATGAGGGTCCTATTCTTACACTATCTCCAGCACAGATTACTGTATCAACAAGACCAGGGACCTGAGGTACAGGAATCAAATTGAAATTAATTGTACTGTCACATCCTAAAGCAGTTTTACAATTTATTTCATATCCACCATAAGTATTGGTAGAAAAATTTTGATTACAGACCGACGTATCCCAAGGCATATCTCCTTGGCATATAAACCTCGGTGGCCAGAATGAAGGTACAATTGGTGTTGCAACCAAAGGATTAATAGATGGAACACCTGGGAAACAAGCATTTGAAGGTACAACTTGTACTACCCCTCCACCTGGCTCATCTACTCTAACGCAGACACGAGTGTCATCAGGTCCACCACCGCTAATGATGGTTACATTTGCTGGAACAGTCCAGTCGTAAACTTCTGCTCCGTTAACAGGATCAATTTCATAACAGGCAATTGCTCCAGGACACAGCGTAGTATCCGGATCAGCCCGAATTGGGCCAGGAGCATCTGGTGGGCCAGTACTTGCACCACCTTGTACAATCAAAGTGTATTCACAAACGTCCGCGTTGAATCCATCAATCATAATTATGTAAATGCCGCCAGGTGTCAAACCACCAACTTGGACATTTCCAGTTATGGCACCTTGTGATGAAAAACAACCTAATTCAGCTCCAGTTGCTGCATCAAATACAATCAATTGAAGACCATCCCCTGTTTGACAATCAGAGGCTAAGAAAGTAGCACTTAATGCTCCAGTTGTATCTGCAACAATATATTGGTAAGTACTATTGTGTGGCACACCGCAATCGAAGGCTTGTCCAGGACCATAACCAGCATTATCTGCTATTACAGTATTGGAACAAATTCTACAACCAGGTGGAGTAGCCCCAGGAGCAGCATTGCTAAAGGGGGGACAAGGTTCCTGCGCAAAAAGAGTGAAAGCAAACAGAATTCCTAAACAAATCAGAGGTAAAACTTTTCTCATAAAAAGAAAATTTGAATGAATATTATGTAGAGGTAAATACTTTATATTAGTGTGAAATTACGGTCAACTTTGAAAACTGCAAATAAAATTAAGCTGCGCAACGACCACTATGTAGGTGGCATTGACCTAAATTTTTTATTTACAGTAATTTAAAGCTGTTCTATTTCGAAAGTGTGGAAATTCGGGGTGGTCTCACAAATATAAAAAACTTGAGCAATTAGCAATATACCACACAATATTTTACGGGTATATCATCTCTAATTTTTTTTTCGAGACCCTAATTCGTAGAGAGGCAATTAATCATTGCCTTCCAAATGTAAGCGTTTTTTAATTTATCTTCATTTTTTCCCTAAGAAAATCCTAAAATTTAACCTTTTTGGCAGTAATTTGACTAATTATATGTGACTATTTTCCAAACGAGCATTGTTTTCAAATCAATTTTTACAATTTTTTCATAAAAAATAAAATTTTGAGAAGTCCTTTCTTTAGAAAATATCTTCCTTATTTCATCATGATTTACATGCTCGCTGCTTTTGTTTGGTGGGCAATCTTATTGATGAAAAAGAGTGAAGAAATATACCAAACCAAATTGGCTCTTGCCAAGTTGGAGCAAATACAAGAGCAAAAAAACAGTTTTGGTACTAAGCAAAATTTAATTGAGGTAGAACGTGAAAGGCAAAGAATGATGATTTGGGGTGAAGGTGCCGTTTTTACTATAACTTTGCTAATCGGAATTTGGCTCATCAATCGAGCACACCATCGCGAAATTGAAGCTTCCAATCAGCAGAAAAATTTTCTTCTTTCTATAACCCATGAATTGAAGTCTCCGATCGCTTCCATCCGCTTGGCACTTGATACATTTTTAAAAAGAGATTTGGAAAACTATCAGGTAAAAAAACTTAGCAAAGGAGCATTAAATGAAACGGTTAGACTAAATGAATTGGTTAACGATTTATTGCTCTCTGCCAAAATGGAAAACAAGTATGATTTAGAAATTGAAAACTTAAATCTTTCTGCCTTAATTGAACAACAAGTTATCTCATTTTCCAAAATGCATCCAAATGTAGAAATTACAAAAAACATTAGTGATTCAACAATGAAAATTCAGGCAGACAGACAGGGTCTTGTTTTAATTATTTCTAACCTCTTAGAAAATGGAGTTAAGTACAACTACTCAAACGATAAGAAGCTGAATATCAATTTGTTAGAAAAAAATAATAAAATATTTTTAGAAATATCTGATAACGGAAATGGAATACTTGAAAAGTACAAAAACAAAATTTTTGAAAAATTTTATAGAGCTGGAAACGAAGAAACCAGAAAAACAAAAGGAACTGGTTTAGGTCTCTATATTGTAAAGGAATTTGTAAAATTCCATCAAGGCACTATCGAGGTAAAATCAAATCAACCAAAGGGTTCAATTTTCAAAATTACATTACCTAAAACTCAGAAGGACAATAAATGAAAGGATTAAAAACGAGAGCGATTTCAGCAGTATTTTTTGTATTAATTATGGTGGGAGGAATTTATGGAAGCGAGGAAACTGCCCTTTTACTAATATCAGCCATCTGTATTCTTTGTTTAAAGGAGTTTTATCAAATCACGCTTTCTAAAGAAGAAAATCAAAATACCAGGGTAGTCCTTTATACAATTGTAGGCTTTTTTATTTTCTTCTTTACCTCTGGATTTTTTGGATGGTCAAACTTCCCTGCGAATGATCCTCCACCTTCATGGTTTTTCTTAATTCCAATTTTGCCTTCCTTATTTTTTATTTTTGAATTGTATAAAAAAAGTCCAATCCCCTTTGAGAATCTGGGTATTTTCGCTGCTGGATTAATATACATTGCAATCCCGATATCATTTATAAGTGATATTGCCTTTCTTTCTGATCCCTACCCTTTTCTTAATTACCATCCAAATATACTGATGGGTATTCTTTTGCTGATCTGGTCCAATGACACCTTTGCTTATTTAGTGGGTTCTCAATTTGGAAAAAATAAGTTATTCCCGCGTATTTCTCCTGGCAAAACTTGGGAGGGCACTATTGGTGGTGGGTTATGCACTATTTTAGTTTCAATTGCGCTTTTTTATCTGTTTGGAAAATTTGAGATAAAAGATTGGATCATCATCGGGTTAATCTGCTCAGTTTTTGGAACAATTGGAGATTTGGTAGAAAGTATGCTCAAAAGGAGCAAAGGAATCAAAGATTCAGGCAATATTATGCCCGGACATGGTGGAGCATTGGACAGGTTCGATGCATTTATTTTTGTGCTGCCGTTTATTTGGTTCTACCTAAAATTGTAATTTAATATTCCATCTCCAATGACAAACCGTCCTCTGGTGAATAGGGATTTCCCTTTTCGATAAACAATTCAATAAGCCTTTTAATGTCCGCATTTTTGTCTCCTGTGATTTCAAAAGCAGGTTCAAAAATCATTTCTTTATTTTTCCAATCAAATATTGCAGGGATTAGTGGGATGTTCGCTCCTTGAACAATGTGATAGAATCCAGATTTGAATCTCTTTGCCTTTTTTCTCATGCCTTCAGGTGTAATAATGATATGTAGATTTTCTCGCTGATTGTATTCCTCAATAATTTGATCCACAAAATTATTTCGTTTGGAACGATCTACTGGCACCCCGTTTAACCATCTGAAAATAAAACCAAATGGAGGTTTGAATAAACTGTCCTTTGCAATAAATGTGCAATTACTATTTTCAGCCCCTCTCACAAAGATTCCAACTGGAAAATCCCAGTTTGAAGTATGCGGTGCGCACACCAAAAGCGCCTTCTTATGTTGATGCGGATACGCTCCTGAAATCTTCCATCCCCATAATTTTAACATAATTTCACAAAATCGTTGTAGCATGTAAAATATTTTATATTTAAATTTGTACCGATGCAAAAACTAAATGTGGCCTAACACTAATACACCTCCACATTGAATCACCTCTCTTTCCCCCTCGATTTCTGAACAAATCATCTCAATGCAAATGCACCGTATGGTTGGTGTACCTAACCTTTATTTATTCTAATCCATTTTCTACCAATTTTTCATTGGTTTTCAATGTTTTAGGAAAACGTCACGTTCAAAAGAACATATTAAAATTTTTGGCATATATTTTGAAAATAAACTATATGTTAATATTTTTTATTCATAAATATCTGAAAATAAGAGATTTACAAATAAAAAAAATAATTAACTTTTTATTTTCTCAACGAGTTTTATAAACCTATTTTAATTGATCCCGTAAGTAACGTCTGTTTCGGATCGCAAAATAGAATTTTTTGAAACACTACTAAAAAAGAAGATCTACAAATGCTTAGACAGACCCAGTCGCAGAAGATGATGCAGAAATTGTCTCCACAGCAAATTCAGTTAATGAAATTGCTGCAAATTCCTACTGCAACATTAGACCAGAGAATTCAGGAAGAGCTGGAAGCTAATCCTGCCCTTGAAGAAGGAGAAGATGAACTTGAAGATCCATTTGCTTCAAAAGAAACCCAAGAGGAAAGAACCACCGAAGAGGAGGCCGAAGAACCCGAGGTGAAAGAAGAGGACTTTGAGTTGGATGAATATCTTACGGAGTATTTGGAGGAAGATCCTTCCAGTTACAAGTTCGATGTTGCCTACAACAACAATCAGGAAGAAGAAAAATCCATTCCTATTCCTGTTGAAAAAACCTATCATGATTATTTGGAACAACAATTGGGCATGCTCAATCTTTCTGATGAGAGAGAAATGTTCATTGCCTATCAGATAGTTGGGAGTATTGATGATGATGGATATTTGCGTAGAGAGCCGGTAGCAATTATTGATGATTTGATGTTCGCGCAAAACATCCACGCAAAAGAAGAAGAAATTCTCAAAATACTTAAGAAAATTCAACGGTTTGACCCTCCTGGAACAGGAGCGAGAGACCTTCAGGAGTGTTTAATTTTACAATTAGATGCCAAATTGAAAAATGAAACGGATCAGACTGACGAAGAATTAAAAATTCTTCAGATGGCCAGAAAACTGATTAAGTGTCATTTTAACGAATTCACTAAGAAGCATTACACAAAATTGCAAAGGCAATTGGGCGTAAGCGAAGACGTGTTGCGTACAGCAATTGAAGAGATTCTTAAAATGAACCCGAAACCAGCAAGTGGTTTTAATCAATCTGTTACCCGTAATTCGGTCAATTATGTTATCCCTGATTTCATTATTGAAAACAGGGAAGGCGAATTGGATTTGTCTTTGAATGCAAGAAATGCTCCTGAACTTAGAGTTAATGATTATTATAGAGACATGTTGACGGCTTACAAAACTGCTCATAAAGGCAAACGCGCCAATAAGCAGGAAAAAGAGGCTATCATGTTTATCAAACAAAAAATTGACTCTGCTAAATGGTTTATTGATGCTATTCGTCAGCGACAGCAGACGATGTTGAAAACCATGTATTGCATTATGCAATTTCAATATGATTTCTTCCTTACTGGTGATGCTCAGAAATTACGTCCTATGATTTTGAAGGATATTGCAGACATCACTGGGTTGGATATATCGACGGTTTCGAGAGTTGCAAATAGTAAATTTGTTCAAACTGAATTTGGAACCAAAAGACTAAAAGAATTCTTTTCCGAGTCTTTACAAACCAGCTCAGGCGAAGAAGTTTCAACTTTTGAAGTGAAGAAAATTTTGACTGACATTATAGAAGAGGAAAACAAGCGTAAGCCGTTCTCTGATGAAAAGTTGAAAAACATGCTGCAAGCAAAAGGATACAATATCGCAAGAAGAACGGTGGCAAAATATCGAGAGCAGTTGAATATTCCAGTAGCGAGATTGAGAAAAGTATTATAATTGAAAAAAGTCCCCCCAAGAAAACAAACCTTAATTCATAATCCTTACGAACAAAAGAAAACAACAGGGGTAGCTCATTTGAGTTCCCCCTTTTTTTATTTTTGAGATTATTTTGCTGAAGTGATCTTAACTTTTAGAATAGAAGCGAAAATGATATAAACTTGGTTCTGATGAAATCAAAAATTCAACGCATGGCCCCGCTACGGATTTAATTTTTGGTAAAATCAGGTTCAATTTAAGATTATTTGCAGCTTAGTAAAGTTCAAATTACTTCAATCACTTAAATCGAGTTCCCTAATGTCCAAAACAAAAATTAAGAAGCAAAAGAAAAATAAGGTTCAGAAAAAAAGTTTGCCACAAAGCAGTACTAACTCAATCTACCTATGGGGAGCGCTCGGAATCACTGCCCTACTCTTTCTTAATACCATTCAGCATGGTTTCGTGAACTGGGACGATCCGCTCAATATTCTTGAAAATCCGAATTTGAATGGATTTAATTCTGAAAACATAAAAGGAATATTTACAAGCACAATTATCGGAAATTATAATCCGCTGCCCATCTTCATGTTTGCTATTGAAAAAGCTTTTTTTGGATTAAACCCTACGGTTTTTCATTTCAATAATGTGCTTCTCCACTTGGTTTGTGTCTTTTTGGTTTATAAAATTTTAATAAAACTAAATTTAAGCCCAATTGCCGCTGCGTTTGGAGCCTTGCTTTTCGGAATCCATCCCATGCGAGTCGAATCAGTGGCATGGATCACTGAGCGAAAGGACGTCCTTTTTGGTGCTTTTTATTTGGGAGCAATGTTGACCTATATCCGTTCGCTTGAACGCCCTAAAGAATCTCGTAAATGGATGATTTGGACATTTGTGCTTTTTGCACTTAGCTGTTTGTCAAAAATCCAAGCCGTTTCGTTGCCATTGACTTTGCTGGCCATCGACTATTTTTATAAAAGACCTTTAAAGTTGAACCTTATTTTTGAAAAAGCTGCCTTCTGGGGGCTTTCAATTCTTACAGGAGTTGTAGGAATTGTTCTTTTGGGAAATGATGGTTCATTGGATGATGCTACTAATTATTCCTTTTTCGAAAGACTTTTGGTAGGCGCGTATTCTTATTGTATCTATTTGATAAAATGGCTTTTACCCTATGAAATGTCTCCACTCTATCCTTACGAAAAAGAAATACCAACACTTGCTTATGTAGCTCCATTGGGAGTATTGGCAGTGGCTGGTTTGTTTTATTGGTCTTTTAAAAACAAGAAAAAAGAAATTGCTTTTGCGATTGCTTTTTTCAC
The DNA here is from genome assembly GCA_937924495.1 of uncultured Saprospiraceae bacterium. Taxonomy (GTDB): domain Bacteria; phylum Bacteroidota; class Bacteroidia; order Chitinophagales; family Saprospiraceae; genus JAGQWW01. The sequence continues at coordinate 903 of CALDSS010000106.1, read as the reverse complement.
TTTCAATGTGATGTTTATGCTCCAAGTTGTTGGGGCTGGACAAGGGTTCTTGGCTGATCGATTTACCTATATTCCATATTTAGGATTATTCTTTTTGATGGCCTTTTATTTTGAAAAATATTCAAATCAATTCCCAGCTCGAAAAACCGCCATTTTTGCGGGGGTTGGTGGTTACCTTTTGGTATTTGCATTCATGACTTTTCAGCAAAACAAAATTTGGAAAAATGGAGAAACGCTCTGGAGCCATGCAGCCAAATGTTATCCAGATACCTTTACGCCTTACCAAAACCGTGGGAAATATTATCAATCAGTAGGTGAAATTGATAAAGCAGAAAAAGATTTTACTCGTTCTATCGAAACTGCTACTGAAAAGGATGTACCCTACAATAGCCGTGGGAAATTATACTTTGATAAAGGACTGATAGACAAAGCTTTATCGGATTTCAATAAGGCCGTTAATGCAGGAACTGACCTCGCTGAAATTTATATAAATCGGGGCTCGGCCTATGCTCAGTCCGGAAATCTTCAAGCTGCCCTACCCGACTTTAATAAAGGCATTGAATTGGATCCTACTTTCCGTCAAGGATATTTGATGCGGTCGTTGCTCCATTATTCTACACAGCAATACGAGCTGGCTGCCAACGACATGAAAGAAGCCGTTAAGCTCAAACCAAATGATGAAAAATCTAATTTTGAATGTGGCCTTTACCTTAATCTCGCTAATAAATCGGCAGAAGCAATTCCTTATTTAAATAAAGCCATTTCTATAAATAACAGAGCAGCTCAATACTATCGAGCAAGAAGTGAAGCTTATTTCAAAACTGGAAATCAAGCGGCAAGCCAGCAAGATGCGCAGATGGCCCAACAGTTAGGTGGTTAAAAAAAAGGTTCTTGGACAAAAGT
>CALDSS010000105.1 GCA_937924495.1 uncultured Saprospiraceae bacterium | reverse complement strand
CCCCACGAGCACCTGCCGGTCTCGATCATCTGTTTTTTTACCGTAACCTTTCGACGGATTAATTTTAAATTTATAGTCTTCCAATTGTATTAGTTTTCCTTTTTCGGCCAGCTTTTCGAGAGCATCGAGTACACTGTCCTTATTATTTTGAATTTTTAGTTTTCTAATTACCTGTTTAGGGTTAAATCGTTTTTTTGGATTGGTCTGAAAAAAACCGAGAATCTTACTTCTCAAAGTTTTTACATCCAGTTTATTTCCTTTTGTCTTTGATTTTTTTCTTTTAGTCATTGTTGTTTTTAAAATTTTGGTCTAACATTCATTTGTTGACCATGAAATACTTTGCAACTCAATCTCACCATTCTCATTACTCATAAAAAAATAAAAAGCACCCCCGTGGTTCGTTGTTTCTTGCAAGAAAAAGTCAGGAATTCCGTCATCGTTCAAATCACCCAAAAATTCTATTGAATAACCTTCACCAAACTTCATCAAATCATTAGTCAGGTCAAAATTTTGTTCATAGGTTGGATAAGAAATTTTTAATAAAATTTTCTCTTGTTCTATTCTTTTTGAATAATCTTTTACGCCTAAACTTTCAAATGTCAATTCTATTTTTTTAGAAAATTTAAACGTCTTTTTTTTGTTTATAGAAATCCAAGATCGGCTCTGATATTTTGGTATCATTTGTCCAACAAATTCATCAATATTCAATTTTCTTTGCAAACAAAAAAGAATGTCAACAGGTTTATCTTTTGATAAAAGACGGAGAAACTTCTCACCAGAACAAGGTTCTATTTCACCTTCTAGTATAGGAATTATTGAATAAAAACGAGTTGAATCTCTTATTTGATGAATTCCATACCAATAACCAGTTTGTATTCTTTCAACAACAGAGTAATATGGATAGGCAACATTCTGAGATAAAACATATTTTCCAAAAACATATCCCACCTCACCAGTCATCTTTCTTCGAACTTTTATCCATGATTTTTTAAAATCGTAATTATAAATCCCCCATTCTTCTTTTTTGACTAATTCAATGGTCTCTAGTAACTCAGAATTATCCAATTGATCAATCACTCTTGATTGAGTAGTTGGTTTTTCCCGAAAGTTTAAATTTTCGGCAACTACGATTAGATTTTTTGGCATTTGGGCAAAACCACAAAAACAATTGAAAAGTATTAAAATTAGAATTGTGTTTTTCATAAGCTATTTTTTAAAGTCTAAATTACTCTTTGCCTTACCTGATTCTCACCAACAACAGTAAAACGATTTTCAACAAGTAAACTTTCTTCTTCAATTAAATTTTTCAATAGCTCACCTGGATAACTTGGAGAAAAATCCCTAATTCTCAAAAAGATCACACCCAGTGGCTTGTATCCATTTTTGAAAACCAATTCACCATAATCACTATCGAAGGTGATGATAATCCGATTGTCTAAAATTGCATTATTCATCACTTCATCATCCATAATGCCAGCATTTCCTTCTGAAATATGAATAATGTCCCAACCCCAATTTTTTAAAATGCGATAACTTGTAAGCGGAAAGTTTTCGTTGGCGAGAAATTTAGTGTTCATTTAAGCTCTGTTCTTTGCTCTTGGAAACAGCAAACCATCTTTCATACATTCATAGGCATATGCAAAAACTGCCTTAATAGATTCCTGTGAAAGTCTTGGGTAGTTTTCTAAGATTTCTGTTTCTGTCCACCCTGTTGCAAGTCGCTCCAAAACAAATTCAACAGAAATTCTTGTTCCTTTTATTATCGGTTTCCCTAAAAGTATATTTGGGTCAGTCACTATATGTTCTTCCCAATTATTCATAAAATATATTTTTTCAAAAATAAGGTATTCCTTTCATTCTTCCAAAAAACCCATGACCTCCATGTACAAAGCATCCGGCGCCACCGCATGCACCCAGTGCCCAGCACCATCAATCGTTACTAACTTAGAATTTGGAAAAAGTTGTTGAATAGCTCCCCAATCCTCGTCTTTCACATAGTGCGAAGCACCGCCACGCACAAATAACACCTCATCGTCGTAGGTAGTTCCCTCGATGGGAGAAAGAATTTTTTCATAGTTGTCATGCAAAGCTTGCAAATTCATTTTCCATTGAAAACCGCCTTCCTTTTTTCGACTTAGATTTTTCATCAAAAACTGTACAACACCAAGGTCATTTATTTTAGAAACGAGATGCTCCTGTGCCGCCGAGCGACTTTCGAGTTTTGAAACATCCAATGAAAACAGTGCCTCAAAAATCTCATGGTGCCCCGGCGGATATTCTTTAACGCCCATATCCACCACCACCAATTTTTCTACCATATCAGGAAAATCCATAGCGAATTGCATCGCTGTTTTTCCACCCATCGAATGACCAAGAATATTGGCTTCATAAATCCAATTCTCTTCCAAAAACTCTTTTAAATCATTCGCCAGCAACTCGTAATTATGCTCCGACAAATGTGGCGACCGACCATGATTGCGCTGATCTACCAAAATCACCGTGTACTTTTCCGCAAATCGTTTGGCCATCGTTTGCCAATTGTCCAACATCCCAAACAAGCCATGCAGAATGACCAAAGGCTCGCCCTGACCGAAAGTTTTATGATTTAAATTCATGGTGCAAAGATGCTAATTTTTCGCTCACACCCTCAGGCGGTCACTTTCCGTGACCTCCTGAGTTCCGCGTGCTAAAAAACTCAAGAGGTCACGGAAAGTGACCGCTTGAGATAGCTTAAAAAACCGCAGCCACCTGTACTCGCCCGATATGCACAACACGAGACGCCCCTGTCTTCCGACCTTCATAATTAATGCTCAATCGCATATTATTTACAAGTTGCCGATCAAGGTTGAGGTTCCATAAAAAATTGCGCCCGTCTCGAAGACCTTGCAACAAGACAAAACCAGCAGGCGAGTTGGCTAAACCCTCAAAATCGACATCAGCCAGCGTCAATCCGAGGCGCAGCGCTGTAGGATATTTCTGTTTTTTATATGAAAAATTATAAGTGCCTTCGAGTTTGATTTCATTGCTCACGAGCTGCTCATTAGCGAGGTCATTTTGAGCATCTCGTCTTTTGTAACTGACGATAGTGCGCAGACTATTATTGGTTTGCCAAATGAGCGAGGGTTCGCCTTCCCAAAGTGAAATTTCATAATCTCGATTATCGAAATTTTGAGAGTCGTTAGCTTGATTCAGATTTCGAAAACGGGTTTTGAAAGTCCAAGCTCGATTCACATTCCATCGAAATTGAACGAATTGTTCTTGCTGACTTCTTGCCTCGAAACCAGTAGTGATGACCACTCTGTTTTGTAATTCATTCCAACCCAATTGCACATCAAACTTTCGATGACCTCGATTAAAAAATAGGGTATTTCGCAAGGAAGAATTTAACGCGACCAACGCCGTATCCACAATATTTAATTCAAAAGGATTCCATTGCGAAACACCTTCTACATTGCGCACCCGACGAGCAATTTGCCAAATAGATTGCTCTGAAAATCGACTCAAAAACTTTTTCAATCCCTTTGCTTCTCGCCAAATTGCTTTGGGCTCCAATTGAATATTTTGGTCAAACTGCACATTGTTGGAGCGAATAAATTCATCTGTCAAAATCGATACCCGAACAAAATTAGCGGAGTCTTGAAAAACAGCATTTTCAAATTCATTTTGTTGAGGAATGCCATCATCATTGTAATCATTCCATTGAAAAACGCCTTCGCCATCATTGACGCGCAGATAGTTAAATTCAACCTTTGGTTCTTGCCCTGAACCGATTTGATAATTGGTCGTTGAACGCAGTGTATTTTTCCAAAGAGAAAAATTATAGCCAATTCTTCCAAGATAGGTTTGTCCCGATTTTTGATTGGAGAGATTTTCATTTTGAACAGTTAATTCGCGATAGTTCATGCTCCAACTGAGAAAGGCAGATTTTGCTTGCCGCCATCTGCCTGACCATTCCAAATCATCGGCAATCGTTGTTGTTTCGAAGTTTTTAAATAGCGGCAAATAATCCCAACGTCTCGATGCTCCGATGGAAGAACTGAATTTTTCATTGCCTTCATATTCCAAAAAGGTTTTTAAAAAATCGTAATAAAAACTGGTGGGATTGAGTGTATCCGTGGCGAGGTCGATGCGTTGATTATGTTCTCTTTCGGCGATGAAGCCAATATT
>CALDSS010000104.1 GCA_937924495.1 uncultured Saprospiraceae bacterium | reverse complement strand
CCTCAAAATAATCCCTCCGGGGATTTAGAGCCTTGTTGATTATTCAGCAAGGCTCTTCTTCATTATACACCTACCTTTCTTTTCTTTGGAAATTTATTCAAACTCAACTTTACTTTCTAACCTTCCTCTAAATTATTCCTTGGGTAAGGTCACTTGTACTTCTTTGTGCGACAAGATTTATAAGAATTTCAATTTTAAACTTTACTAAATGGTCACTAAAGCTTCTATAGAAATTTCAATAGAGGAAGTGTGAAAAACCTGATGTGCTAATTATGATTAGAAATATTGTAATCAAACAATTGAGAATGTTGTCGTCATAAAAAATACAAGCAAAATTTTCATTTAAAACTAATTTGAATTTTGCTCTAAATAGCAAACGAAAAAGATTAATTTTTTATTTAATTATTGGAAAAAGTAATAGATAAGCATATCTTTGCGCTCCATTTGAAAAAATGGGTTTTCATAACAAAAATTTATTAAAATGTTTGCAGTTGTAACCATTGCCGGTCAACAATTCAAAGTAGAGAAAGGTCAGGAGATCTTTGTCCACCGGCTGGATGCAGAAGAGGGCGATAAAACGACCTTCGACCAGGTGCATCTCATCGACCATGACGGGAGCGTAACCCTTGGCAAACCTACGATTAGTGGGGCTAAGGTAAGTGCAACCGTACTGGGACACGAAAGAGGCGATAAAGTCATTGTTTTCAAAAAGAAACGCCGAAAGGGGTATAAAAAGAAAAACGGACACCGCCAATCATTTACCAAAATTGAAATTACTGGTATTGCCGGTTAATTTTGGTTGAACCAATTTTGTTAATTTCAAAAAAATAAGAAATGGCTCATAAAAAAGCATCAGGTAGTTCGGATAATGGCCGTGACAGTAATAGTAAACGCCTTGGAGTAAAACTTTTTGGTGGTCAAGTTGCGAGAGCTGGAAATATTATCATAAGACAAAGAGGAACAAAATTTCATGTTGGTGAAAATTGTTACTTAGGAAAGGATTTTACAGTACATGCAAAGATAGACGGTACTGTTGTTTATAGAAAAGGATATAAGAATAGGGTTTTTGTTAGCATTTTGCCTGTTGGTGGGGTAGCTGAAACAGTTGCAAAAGTCGGTAAGCCTAAGAAACAGAAAGCTGCCAAGCCTGTTGTCAAGAAGGCTGCTCCTAAGGTAGAAAGTGTAGCAGAACCAAAAACTGTGGCATCTGCTCCTGCTCCGATGGCTGCGTCGCCTAAGGCTGCAGGTAAGCCTGATGATTTAAAGAAGATTGAGGGCATCGGTCCAAAAATTGCGAGTTTGTTAAATGATGGTGGAATCCTTACTTTTGCATCATTGGCATCAACCGATGTATCAAAAATTAAGGAGATTTTATTAGCTGCGGGGAGTAGGTACAAAATGCACGACCCGACTACTTGGCCTCAGCAGGCCGCCCTTGCTGCAGATGGAAAGTGGGAAGAATTGAAAAAATGGCAAGACGAACTCGATGGAGGTCGTGGAGCTAAGGCTTCAGCAAGCACAGAGGAAGAATAAAGATGTTTTAGTTTTCATAGCTTTTTTGTGCCCTGCCCCTCTCCAAAATATGGGCAGGGTTTTTTTCTTCTGCTACAAAAAAGTAGTTAAAAAGAGAGCCGTTCAGAAATCAATCTGAACGGCTCTTTTTTTTTCAATTTTTTAAATTTTAGTAGTACCGTTTTCTACGCACCTTAGCTGCATATTTTGCTAAGCGTATAACTTGACAAGTATATCCGTATTCATTATCGTACCAAGCATAAACGGTAGCGTTTTTACCATCATTTGAAACAATGGTAGAAGGGCTATCAATCACAGATGCACTTGAGGAACCTACAATATTAGTGGATGCAAATTCGGTCGATGTTGAGTAATGTAATTGCTCAACTAACGCTCCGTTATATGCAGCCTTTCTGAGTACTTCATTAAGTTCATCAGCATTGGTGGCTTTTTTCAAACTAAGGTTCAAAATAGCCAAGGAGCCATCTGGAACAGGCACTCGAACGGCATTACCTGTAAGGTTCTTGCCTAAATGCGGTAAAACGATTCCTACAGCTTTAGCTGCTCCTGTTGATGTCAAAACCATATTAATTGGTGCGCTTCTTCCACGCCTTGGTTTTTTATGGAAATTATCTAAAAGGTTTTGATCATTGGTGTAGGCATGGATAGTTTCAATATGTCCTCTTTCGATTCCAAACGCATCATCTAAAACCTTCAATGGAGGAACTATGGCATTGGTGGTACAAGAGGCCGCACAGAAAATTTTATCTTTTTCTACATCCAAATCTTTTTGGTTCACACCATAAACGATATTTGGAATCCCTTTTCCTGGTGCTGTCAACATTACTTGCGAAACCCCAGGGCGTAAGTGAACGCTCAAGGCTTCTTTGTCTCTCCAAACACCCGTATTATCAATTACCATCGCATCATGGAGACCATAGTCTGTGTAATCTATATCAGAGGGTTGACCCGCGAAAATAATTTTTATACGATTTCCGTTTATGATTAATTCTTGATTTTCGGCATCGACCTCAACAACGCCTTTGAAATCTCCATGAACAGAATCGGTTTTGAGCAAAGCTGCTCTCTTTTCTAATTCTTCCGCGGCAGTTTTCATCTTTTTTCTAACTACAATGGCTTTTAATCTCAATTGGCTACCACGACCCGTAGTTTCAATTAGGCGTCTTGCCGCCAAACGGCCAATTCTTCCTAATCCATAAAGAATGACATCTTTTGGTTCGAATTCATCTTTATCTTCTTCAGAAATTTCATTTAATTTGTTGAAGACAAATTCGTAGGCGGTAGTTTTGAAAGATTTGCTTTTCAACCATTCTACACTTAATTTTCCAATATCAATTTTGGCAGGAGAAAGGTTGTTAATTGAATCTATTGCTTGAGCAATTTTTAACGATAAGTCAACGGGTATTGGCTCATCATGATAATTTTTGGCAATCTCATGAAGAGAGATTAATTCGCTGGGACGTGTATCATATATGTTCTTTCTGAAAAAAACCAATTCGATAGATTTATCGAATCTAAGATCCCCTACGATATGAAGCAGGTCGAGGGCAATTTTTTCTTTTTCTCTCCAATCTTGCAATGCAGATTCGGTGCGCTTCTGAAGAGTAGAAGTGTCCTTTGTCATTTTTAATAATTTTGGTAAACTTAATTAGGCGCCACAAAGTTAAGAATATTCGGGGGCAGAATCCATCCAAAAAACAGGTAATTATAGGCGTTATTTATCCCAGTTTTTGTTCAGAAAGGACTCGGGACTTTGGCCATAGAGTGTTTCTCTTTCTTTTGAAAAACCAAAACGAGCGTGTGGGACTAGTCGCTTCAACCAACTCAGTAATAGTTTCTTTTTTCTAACGGGAACTTTAAAGGATAGCTCTTTTCCATCTATGGTTTTCATAATAATATAACAGCGTTCATAGAGCGAAATTCCAAATGGCATTACTTGTGTCACAAATGGATAAATCCAAACGATATCCTTTGAATTGTATTTAATGATTTTGATGACATCGGATTCTTGAATTTTATTGTTTTGTATGGCTTTTAAAAATAAGTATATCGCTGGAGAAAGAAGTAAAGTACCAAGAATTAATAATCCAAAATGGTATTTGGGCGATAGTAGAATAAGCGTTAGTCCAGTAATGAAAAAAAATGCTCCAAAACCAACCAGCTCCCAGACTTCTCGTCGGAGCGCTTTTTCTACTTCTTGGTAGGCTGGATGTCGAAGTAAATTCTTCATGAGAAATTTAATTGCTTACTATTGACGTTTTTCAATTAAAAAGTTGCAGCTTCCAGAGTGTAAAAAAACATAAATTGTATAAATGCGTTAAAAACATAACGTAAATTTCTGGAATCTGTTCTTCAAAAAGTTTAAATTGAAAACAACTTCATCGTCTAAAAATTCACTTTATAAATATGCAGGCAAAAATTACCTTTCTGGCTTTCCTTTTTTTTCTTCCATTAGTGCTGCCTGCGCAGACTATTAATACTGAATTTGGAAAAAATCGAGTTCAATTTCACAAAGATTTTGACGAATGGTCTGAATATGAAAGTGAGAACTTCGTAGCTTATTGGTATGGCGAAGGACGGAATGTGGGGCAAGCAGTTATTCAAATTGCGGAAAATGAATATGATGACATCCAAAGCGTGTTGGAACATCGTATGAATAAGCGAATAGAAATCATTGTATATGTTGACCTCACCGATATGAAACAGAGTAATATTGGAAGTGAAGAGACTTTTATAAATAGTACGGGTCAGGCCAAAATAGTGGGTAACAAAATGTTTGTTTACTTCAACGGTGATCATTTGGATTTGAAAAGACAAGTGAGAGAGGGGATAGCGTCGGTTTTTATTAATTCTATGTTGTTTGGTTCAAGCTTACAAGAAATTGTTCAGAATGCGGTGATGATGAATTTACCTGAATGGTTCAAGCAAGGATTAGTTGGGTATTGTGGTGAGACGTGGAATACAGATTTAGATAATCAGTTGAGAGATATAATTCAGAAAGAAGATTTTAAAGGATTCGAAAAATTTGCGCGAAAGAATCCCAAATTGGCTGGACACTCGATGTGGTATTATATCAGTCAGAACTATGGAAAATCTACGGTCTCTAATTTGGTTTATTTGACTCGTATAAATAGAAGTGTTGAGAGTGGACTTCTATATGTTTTGGGCTCACCGTACGAAAACGTAATTGAGTCTTGGAATCTTTATTTTACCGACAGGTACAAAAAGGAATTAAAGGAATTTGACCCAATTGCAGATGAAGCGCTGAAAGTGAAAAACAGAAGAAAGCTTCCACTCAATAGATTGGTAATGAGTCCAGATGGGAATAAAATTGCCTATGTCTCAAATGAAATTGGGAAGGTGAAGGTTTATGTACATGACTTGACAACTGATAAAAGAAAGGTAGTTTTCAAAAATGGGTTTCGGAATGTGATTCAAGCTACGGATTATAATTATCCAATTTTAGCTTGGAGTCCGAATAATTATCAATTGGCCATTCTTTATGAAAGAAGGGATGAGATAAATCTGCGCTTGTTGGATGTAAATACTGGTGAACAAATCACAGAACCGCTCGATCCTCAATACCAGCGAATAAACAGTGCTGACTTTGTAGATGTCAATACGCTGGTTTTTTCAGGTACAGTTTGGGGATTTTCTGATCTCTTTTTGTACTACATCAATACGCGACAAACCCAGCGTATCACCAATGATTTTTGGGATGATTTAGATGCGACTTTTGTAAATCTACGAGATAAGAAAGGCATTCTTTTTACCTCCAATCGACAAACTACGGAAATGGTGCCTGCAAGAATGGATACCATTTTACCGACCAATACTTTCGATATCTTTTATTATGATTTAGAAAATAAAGCAAAAGAGTTGGTTCAAATTACTGCAACACCTTTTGCAAATGAGCGACAGCCAGTTGCCATGGATACAACTTGGTTTGGATTTTTGTCGGATGAAAGTGGTGTTTATAATCGCTCCAGTGGTTATCTTGAAGATTATATTTCACACTATGAAAGAGTGGTGCTTTTGAATGATGGCGATGAATTGATAATGCATATTGATTCTTCTGTAACATCCTTGGATTCTACTTTAGTGGATTCAATTTTTACTCGGCCAGTTGTCAAAACAAGAGGGGTTACTCATTTTCAATCAAATTATGATAGAAACATTCTTTCCTATCACACAGCTCCAAAATCTGGAAAGTATATCCAAAATTTGAGGGTCAACGGAAAAAATAATTTTTACTTAGGTTCGCTTCAACCAGAGTCAGAAGAGGTTCCAAAACCTACGAGATTTGCAGCTTCCCAATTTGCTCAAGAGCGATTGAAGAATCGAATAAAAGACGAATTGGAAGAACATATTAATAGAATCAACAATAATCAGGAAGAGGAGGAAGCAGAGGAACCGTCCAAAAATGAGGAGCAACCAAAAACTGAAAACCCTAACCCTGATAAAATTGATATTGATAATTATTTATTTCAAACTGAATTTGATGAGGCTGACGAACCAGTTGAGAGATTGGTCGTAATTGAAGACGAAGTTATCCAGCAGCAACCTGGGGTTGCGAAAAAAATCAAAAATCTATTTAAAGAACGAGAAAGTAAGCATCTTTTTCGGCCTGCAAGAATAATTCCTTATCGGTTAAAATTCAGGACTGATTTTGTGACGACTAACATGGATAATAGCCTCTTGTTTAATGGGTTGAGTAGTTATGCAGGAACGCCTGATGCGGGGCAGGGAAATGCTCAATCTGTTGGAAATGATGCTTTAACGAGGAGCCTTTCGCCCGCTGCTGGAATTTTGATGAAAGCCAATTTCAAAGACTTGTTAGAAGATTATCAAATTGAGGGTGGGGTGCGCGTACCCACTACCTTCAATGGTGCAGAATATTTCATATTTTTTGATGATAAAAAAAATCGAATAGACAAACGTTACGCTTTTTATAGGCGAAACCAAAAGATTGCTGCAGACGCCTTGGTCGGTTCCTTCCCTCGAAGATTTGAAACCAATACGAATATTGCATTGACTCAATGGAGTTATCCTTTTAATATTTATAAAAGCCTGCGTGCAACTGGTACGGTTCGGACCGATAGATTGACTCCTTTGGCTACTGATGCGGCTACGCTTTCTGAAGCCATCACGCGTGAGCAACGGTTAGGATTGAAAATGGAGTATGTTTTTGATAATACAATTGACATTGCCATTAATATAAAAAATGGAACCCGATATAAATTTTATGCGGAAGGTGTAAAGCGAATTGCGCTCAATCTTTCTGACGATCCTTCTTTTAGATTTGGAGAAGGCTTTTTAGGAATCGTAGGTTTTGATGCTCGACATTATAAGCGATTTTTGAAGCATTCAGTTGTTGCGCTGAGAGCAGCAGGGGCAACTTCATTCGGAGCAGAGAAAGTACTTTTCCATTTGGGTGGAGTTGAAAACTGGTTAGACTTGCCTCGAAATAAATTTGACAATTCGATTCCGCTTCCGCAAAACACAAATTTTGCCTATCAATCTGTTGCAGCCAATTTGCGTGGTTTTAGGATGAATATTCGAAATGGAAATTCTTTTGCTTTGATTAATTCGGAAGTTAGAATTCCTGTACTTAGATATTTGTTTCCTCGAACGCGTTCTGCATTTATTCGCAACTTTCAGACGGTTGGCTTTTTTGATGCTGGAACGGCATGGCAAGGGTTTTCTCCATTTACAAAAGAAAACCCTATCAACACTATTTTCTTACCTGAAGGAGCTTTTCCTGGTCAAGTGCCTGTTGTATTGAAGGTCAATTATTTCCGAGATCCTTTAGTGGCAGGTTATGGTGTAGGAGCTCGAATGTTGCTTTTCGGTTACATGCTTCGAGTTGATTATGGATGGGGGATTGAGACCCGTGTTGTGCAGAAGCCCAGATTGTATTTTAGTTTGGGAATGGATTTTTGATATATCATGAACCTACACTTTAATTCAAATACCTAATTTTCAATATTAAAAGCTATTCAAACTCAGGAGGTGACGGGAAGTCACCGCCTGAGAAGTAAAGGCTTAATCATAATTATATATTTTAGTTGTCTGAGTAACTCAATTAACTAAATCAACTAAAATAGTATTCCTTTAATAAGATAAGTTTAATTCCAAATTTTGATTATATCACTTCCGCCACCACAAAAGTACTCCCACCTGCAAAAATCATATCTTCTTTTGAGGCAGCTCGTTTGGCTGCCTTCATGGCATTCTTTACAGAGGAGTAGGCTCTGCCTTTTAGGCTAAAGTTAGCCGCTTCTGCTTTCAAGATTTTCGCATCCAATCCACGAGGGATGTTTGCTTTCGCGAAATAGTATTTAGCATCCTTTGGAAGCATGGAAAGCATTTTGGAAATGTTCTTGTCATTCACTGCTCCGAGCACAAAATGCAGTTGCTGATAATCCAATTTCGAAAGTTGAGACATGGTTAGTTTTAATCCTCCTTCGTTGTGTCCACTGTCTGCAATGATGAGTGGTTGCGCTCCTAATTTTTGCCAACGTCCCATCATTTTTGTGAGGGATTGAACATCTTTCAATCCTTCTTTAATTTTGGAATGGTTGAGTTGGAAATCAGGAAAAACCGAAGGTAATTCCAAAATAGCAGTCAAAGCAGTAGTCAAATTTTTCTGTTGATAATCTCCGATTAAATTTAGATGAAAACCATTGAAGAGCAGTTCCTTACCTTTCTCGATATCGAAGACTTGATGATTAGACAACACCGATTTTTTTTCAATTTTTAAAACCTTATCAGCAAAAGAAATTTTGGAATTGGTCGCCGCTGCTTTTTTAATAAAAACGGGTTTAGTATCTGAATGCGTTTCACCAATTATTACAGGAATGTTGGATTTTATGATCCCTGCTTTTTCACCTGCGATGAGTGGCAAAGTGTCTCCCAAAAATTGCGTGTGATCTAAGCTAATATTCGTAATCACCGAGAGTAGGGGAGTAATGATATTGGTTGAATCTAACCGGCCACCCAAACCAACTTCAATGATGGCAATATCTACTTTTTTATGAGCGAAATAGTCGAATGCCAACCCAACTGTCCACTCGAAAAAGGATGGTTGGATTTTCGAGAAAGCGGCATTATTTTTTTCAACAAAATCAATAACATATTTTTTGGATATAAACTTTCCATTGATTTTTATCCGCTCTCGAAAATCTTTGTAATGAGGAGAGGTGTACATCCCAACCTTGAAGCCGTGTGCTTGCAAAATGGCCGCAACAATATGAGAGGTAGAGCCTTTTCCATTTGTTCCTCCAATATGTATAGATTTAAACTTTTGATGTGGGTTGCCCAAATGTTCAGCAATGGCGAGGGTGTTGCTCAGGTCTTTTTTGAATGCTTGGTTGCCTACCCGCTGAAACATCGGGAGTTGTTTGAAAAGAAAATCTAAAGTCTGCTGGTATTGTTGGTGAAGGTTGGACATCTGCTACTTCAAATGCTCGATTTCTAAAGTATTGATTAATACTAAGATTGAATTATTAATGTTTCTCAACTCATTGCCTGATTCAGTAAAAGTGATTATTCCTTTTGCCTTTGCAGCCTGATATTCCTTAAACCTTAGCAGCAAAAGGACGATTTCATCAAATTTTTCGGATTCTGTTTCAATGAGGGATTTTAGTTTCGCCAATACTTTTTTGTGGTCTTTTAGAAGCAATTCTTTTAGTTCAATTTTTAAGTTCTTTAAATCTTCTAAAGAGTAGGAAATGACAGGCTCTGCTTTTTCATCATAAAGTTCACCCAGTTCTTCTTGGTTCGGATCGTCCTTGTATTGTTTGAAAAGCTCACGAAGGATGCGAGTTTGTTCTTCCGTTATTTGTTGAATAGGTTTCTCGTTTTGTTTTTTACTCATTGTACCGAAAATATATTAGCTTTTTCTCGGCAATAGAGAGACTTGCAGCCCCATTTCTCTTATTTGAGAAACGGTATTCATAAACTTTTGACCCTTAGCCCCTTTCAACTTATTGTCATCCACGTAGAATTTAAAACTCATCGTTTTTGGGTACTCAATTTCAAGGTCATTTTTATTTTTAATTGATCCAAGTGCCAATTCTAAATCGTGGCGTAGTTTTTCTGAAAACACACTTGCAAAGGTCTCATCCAATGCGCCCGAGTATATTTTCAACTGCTTTGCACGGTTGTACATGCCGCTTAGCCTTTCGGTCAGCTTGCGCATTTTGTTAGATTTGGCAATCATGTAAAGGTTATAAGCCGCTTTCTTGAAGTCTCCCTCTTGTATCAATTTTTCGATGAAAGCGAAAACCATGTGATCCAACATCATAGTAAGTCGTATTTAATTAAGTTCATTGGAAAGAGCATGTATAGAATTCGGATTCAGAGGCGAAAATTGAAGATTTTTGGTTCTGATGAAGCTAATTTTTTTCAACATAGCCTAAGCTATGGTTAAAAAAATTGGCAAAATCAGGTTCAAAAAGATTCGGTTTGCAGCTTGAAGCTGGATTTTGTACATGCTCTCATACATGAACGAAACAAAGATATAAAATTTCAAGTTCGTTTGCTGCTTTGGGTTTAGAATTAAATAACATATAAAAGTTATGGTAAATTGTTTAGATTGACCTGTAAAACTGTAAAATCAACGAAGTTAAATTTACCGCCTTCTGTCAACCGTCAGTGAAACGGTCGTAATCCGTCAACCGTTCTACTTCCCCACCAAAACACCCCCCGAAAAAATCTTTACTTTTTCATCGATAAAAACAATCTCTGCTGCATAGGTATAAACGCCTGGATCGATTGGTTTTCCTTGAAAAAGGCCATCCCATCCTTCTGTGATTTCATTGGGTTGAAAATTTTCGTTTTTGAAAATCAAACCGCCCCAGCGGTCAAAGACCATGAAGGATTTAATAGATTGAACATTTGGAACCGATGCGAAAATCATAAACACATCATTGATGCCATCATTGTTGGGCGTGAAGGCAGATGGAATGAAAACTTTCCGAACCTCCAAAACGGTAATATTGATGGAGTCAGATGCCATACAACCCGTCGGTGAAGTCGTGTGAATTCCAACTTGGGTATTGGTAAATGGTTGGATATTGAGTTCGTTACAATTGATCAAACCTGTCTGAATGCCCGGTGGAAACCACTCGCAAGATTCGATGATTTCGTCGGTTTGTGGTTCAAGATTGACGGTTTCGCCCATTTCAATCGTGAGGTCGCCTCCGAGGTCAATTCTAAATGGATCGGGGACCAATAAATTGAACTCATCTGACCATTCACATCCATACCGATCTAAAATCCGAATATTGTAATTGCCTAACTCTAACTGATTCAATATCAATGTGTTATCAATCAATTCGTCGTTTAAAAAAATGGAAAAAGGACCAGTGCCATTTTGCACTTGATTGATATTAAAGGCTCCGTCATTTGATTCTATACAAGCTGGATTTTCTAAAGAAAAATCGACTGCAATGCCTCGGTCGGGTACAAATGTCAAATCATAAGTTACCACACTATCGCATCCAATCGAGGAGGTCAACGAATCCGTATAAATTCCAGATTGAGTCAATTGCTGACCCTTAAATTCGACGAAAGTCCCTTCACAAAGGGAGTCTTGAATAAACCAAAATTTGGGTTGCACAAACACCTCTTTGATGTTGGAAATGATACGGCATTTGTCATTGGTCAAATTTGCAGAACCATTGGCCAGTAAGTACCGATAAAAATAACTGCCACCCGTCAAACTCGTGTGCGTGATCGTCAACCCATTAGCACCTGGGATGTCTTCCCATATATTGGTAGTTTGATTAAGCTGTTGCCATTGAATAGCAAGATTTGGATATTGATCACCGTTAATTGTTGCCGTTAAATCGATTGGATTCCCATTTTCACAAATCTGTTCTGTTTCTCTTGGTAGAATTAAAGATTCAGGCCCACAAGCACGGAAAGAGATATTATCAATAGCGAGATCATTGCCAAAACCGCCGGGTGCATTGTTTCTCAAAGAGAGCCTTACCGAAGTTTGAGATGGGGCTGTGGTAAAGGTGAAACTATAGTTTTTCCAAGCTTCATCTTGAGGGATGTTTCCAGAACTAAATCTATCGATTCCATCTATCTGAAAGGTAACATTCGGCAAAATATGGTCTCTGATTCCTGCTTTAACAATATTGATCGCATCTGCCGAAAATTCATAAAGTGCATTTTCGCACAAACCATCAATCGTTTGGTCATAAAAAAGTCCGGGCTCGACACTGGCATTAATGACCATCATGTAGCCATCACTATCAGCACTGTTGTCGCCAAATTGAATCCAATTGGTAGCAGCAAAACTGCCCCAACGAAAAGTGCCGTTGGTGACCGTGAATTCTCCATCATTTGGAGGTGCTTGGAAAGTGAAATTATAGCCCGGAGCTATAGTTTGAAAATCAGGTGAAATGTTTGAACTGCCAATTCCAAAATCTCCATTCTCAAAAATATTAGCACCCAGATTCCCGTCACAGGTTTGCGAAAAAGAATGCAAAGAGAAAAGTGAAATTATTATTAGTATGATGAAATTACTTTTCATGGGTCGAAAGTAATTTTTTCGGAAGAAATCAGGCAGTATTTGGTGTTAATTAATTTAAGATGTATCTCAATGGATGCATGGTTATATGGTTAAATTGTTTAAAAACAACCATGTAACCAGATAAAAATTTTACCTTGATCAAAATAGATCGTAATCCGACTGATAGCTGCTCAAATAAAACGACGACTTGGAACTAAGTTGAACTTCATAGTTTTCCCTCCGCCGCTAAGCGTTTTAAATTGGCTTCTACTTTGGTTCTTTTCAACTTCCAACGTTTATGTGACCACAGCCAACTTTCAGGGCATTTTTGGATGGCTTTCGCCAAAATACTCATGAAGTCTTGCGTGATTTCTCCTTCTTTTTTGGTGGAAGGATCGAGGCAAACTTCGGTGTATTCCACTTGGTAATAGCCCCGTTTTGTTCGAGTTACTTCATAATGAAAAACAGGGTAGTTGTACATTCTGGCCAAAGTGTCCACTCCAGTTGAGCAAGCGGTTTCGTTACCCAAAAAATCTACCCAATGTATGCGCGCATGATTGGAAGGCGATTGGTCGGCAATGAAAAAATAAACGCTCGGTTCTTGCTGATTGTTTGCAATGAAAGCAAAGGTTTTTTTCATTTTCAAAAGACGCATACCTGCCCGTTTTCGAAGTTGATTGAAATAGGCATCGATAGACTTGTTTTTCAATGGTTTGTAAACGCCATAAACTTGTGCTTTGACATCAACATCGGCAGTTTGGACACCCCATTCCCAGTTGTTGAAGTGGCTGCCACAAATTAAAATAGGACTTCCTTTTTCTGTCCATTCGTCCAATACTTCTGGATTTACAAAATTGTATCGACTACGCACGGCTGCTGTGGTCATGGTGAAACTCTTCAAAGTTTCTAAGATATTATCCGTCAGGTTTTGGTAAGACTTCCAGGCAATTTCATTGATTTCTTTTTCTTCCATTTCAGGAAAACAGCGGCGCAAATTGGACTCCACAATCTTTCTGCGATAGCCAATGATTTTATAAAATAGAAAAGCCAATCCATCCGAAAACCAATATAAAACTGGAAACGGAATCAACCAGAGTAGGGTAGTCACCAACCTTAGCAATAGGTAGCCGATTAATTGCATAGGGCGAAGGTAATGCTTGATTTTGAACCACAAAAATAAATGGAAAGGAGCAGTTTATTTTGAACCACATAAGGCACAAAAGAGACACAAAAGAAAGATCTCACAAGCGGTAACTTCCGTGACCTCTTGAGTTTTTTTACTAATTCAACTTAATCAACTAATTCAACTCAACCCCAATTCGTATTTCAATTCCACCACTCCTGACTCATATTGCTTGGAGGATATCAATTTCAATTGAGTTTCTTTCGGAACCAGTTCGAATAATTCGAT
>CALDSS010000103.1 GCA_937924495.1 uncultured Saprospiraceae bacterium | reverse complement strand
AAATGGAAACCTTAATAATTCCCAATAAAATTTAATCGGTTCAAAGGGTACTTTTTCTTTTCTTCTTTTTGAAAATACTTTATGAAAATGAGCAGCCCCGATTCCATAATTAAAATGTTGCTTTAAAAATTTATAAAAACTTAATTCGTGGTAATGGAGAATAACAGCTTCTTTAAGGTATAGAATAGTGTTGCCCATGAACAGCCATCGATCACAAAACTCACGGTCTTCCGCTGCTGCTAATGGAAAACTGGTATCGAATCCTCCCAGTTTTTGAAATTGAGATTTCGAGATTACCATATTACCTGAAGTTATAAATTGAGCATTATTTTCATCCTCATTAAAATAAGAATACAAATAATCAATTAGAGCCTGGCTTGCATTGGAATAAATATTATTTGACAACGCATTGACTGAATGGCCACCTATCATTGCATTAGGTCTTTCTTTTAATTTCTTCGATACAACTGTCAAAAAATCTGGAGACATACAACAGTCATCATCTAAAAAAACAAGGTATTCATTTGTCGCTACTGAAGCTCCTTGATTGCGAGCGGTAGCTGGACCAGCATTTACACATTTTAAATACTCTAAAGTAATTTTTGACTCAAACTGTTTGATAAGCAACGACAAATCCACTTCGCTTCCATCATCAGAAACAATAACTTCAAGATTTTCTTTCGGGAAGTTTAAATTGACCAAAGATTCCAAGCAAGATTTTAATCTTACTGGACGATTATAAGTCGGGATAATTATGGAATAATTTACCATTAATTTTTTTATCTCAAAAAAAATCTGATTCTCTGTAATCAAAATTTTTAATATCAATCTGGTAAAGAGATTTGACAATATCAATCAACTCTGGGGTGTAGTACTGTAAACGGTCTTTTTCAATTTGAGTGACAGAATTTAAATGTAAACTCCCTATTGCATTTTTTGAAAATTTCAAAGAATCTGTTTTAGTTATTTTATTGATTTTCTCGCGAACTACTTTAATATCTTCTTCCCTATTTTCAATTTTTCCTACAAAATCAACCAACAATTCCCCTTTTTTTGAAAATAAATAGTAGGAGCAACTTTGATATGGCCCAGGCCAATGAAAAATGGAATTCCCACTATCAAATTCCTTCTTAATCTCAAATACAAAATTCTTAAAATCGAATTGTTGAAAATATCCTATTGATCGACCATATAAATAAAAAGATAAAGTCTTATCCCAAGGGTTTCTAACAAAGGAAAAAGTAAACAATTTGTCCCATGAACGTCGCCCCAAATATTCTATCATATAACTACCTGATTTATGGGCCTGAAAGGAAAATTTGCTTTCTGATTTCAAATAAACTAATCCATGTTTTCCACCTAATTCTGCCCTTATACTTGTTGAGGAGGTTTTGGGGATGTCAATGAACCAGAAACCATTTTTTTTTATTTTCCATTTGGTATAGAAAGCAATGGTTGCTCCCTGAACAGAATCAATTAAATTCATAAGTTATTATCAAAAGTGACCTACCATTTATTTTTTGTACTTGTGAAAAACAACTGAGATAGTACCACACAATGAACTGCTATATCTCCAATCATTAAATAAAGTAGATCTGAAAATTTCAAATAATTACCCTTCTCCAACCTATCAATTTTCAGTTTACCATCAATGTATGGCACAGCGTAATACAAAAGTGCCAAAAGCCAAATCCATACAGCCGACTGACCAATAAAAAAGAAAAGTAATGGCAAAATAGCGACCAAAACTGATTTAAAAACCCCAATCATTAAAGGCTGTAGTTCTGGGTTACTAAATTTATAATTCAGTGTCAACCAACTTCTGTTCCATCGAGTTTGTTGATGAATATATTCTATTAAATTTTCTGGAAAATTCGTTTTTACAAAACTATTCTTAACATCGAAAATTTGTAACCCTTCCCTCTGAGCTAACAAAGCTAAATGATGATCTTCTCCTATTGATTGATCTGGAATCTTATGAACCAGTTGTTCGAAAATATTTTTTCTAACAGCATAATTTGCACCAACCAAAGAAAGTGAATAAGAACTCGTTCTACAAGCTGAATGGACTTTCCTTCTTGTCCAGTTCGCATAAACTAATGGTATTCTTCTCTGACTTTTTAGAGGCTTCACTTGTCCAGTCGTTAGTTGTTCATCTCCATTTACTATTGGATAAATTAAGGAGAGAAAACTTTCAGATGATAAAACACAATCTGCATCCGTCAAAAAAATGACCGATCCATTGACTACTGACAAGCCGTTTTTCAAAGATAAAATTTTTCCATCACCACTTTTTTGGTTCATAATTTTAATAGAATCATTTTCGTACTTCAAAGCTTTTTGAAGCGTATCATCCTCTCCCCCAACGACAAGAATCAATTCTTTCTTTGGATATTCTATTTTTTGAAAACTATTAATAAATTTCTCAATGTTTTCAGATTCGTTCCATGCTGCTACCAATCCACTCACTAATGGTAAATTTTTCTCTTTCTTGAAATCAAATTTTATCACTTCTTTTTCGTTGCTTCTTAATCGAAATTTTCTTCTATAGTTGAGAAAATAAAACGGCCAAAACAATAGTCCAATTCCAATAAACGAAAATGAATAATTATTAAAAAAATCAAAAATAGAAATAGATATCAAGTTATAAGTGAGCACTTAAAACGATTCTTTTATTTCTTCATATCGCATTCCTAAAAAAAGAATTTGAGGCAATAGTTTTTCGTAAAAATAATGTTTTATTTGTGGTTGTTTTTTTCTGTTACGGAAATGAGAAAAAATAAAAAATCCAGAAAACAGTACTATGATAATTTTAACAGCATTTAAAACGCCACTCCCAATATTTGGGCTATTTACTTTAGATAAAATAGAAACCCGTCCTGCCCATCTTCCATGCGTAAACCTTTGAGGGATGAGCCATCTCCATGTCATTTTATTTTTTCTGACTAAATGAAATAATGAAACAGACGGTGCGAAGTAAAATGAAGTTTCTGGTCTATTCTGCTTAATATGTTTCATTAAAGCAGTTTCTTCTCCATAAGCAATTTCATCGCCAATCATTCCCAATTTAGGGTCAAAGCCTTTTGAAGATTCTAAAATTTCTCTTTTAAAAAACAGGTTTCCTCCATGTAGAATCTCATCAATAGCACCTTCTATTTTTTTAGTTTTTTCGAAAGGAGTATGCGATCCATATTCATCTTTAAACCATAATGGCTTAGGCGTATTGTAAAATGAAAAATATGGGCCACCAAAAACATCAGGTTGGTATGCTTCGATAAAGTCCTTGGCATTTCTCAAATAATCGTTAGGGACTTTGCAATCATCATCAACGTAGCCAACGTATTTTCCTTTAGCTACTTGATAACCTTTATTTCGGGCGTTGGAAAGTCCTTGTTTTTTTTCTAAAAAATAATAAAAATTAGGATACTTTTTTTCGTATTCTTTAATTATTGATTTTGTTTTATCATTAGAATTATTGTCAATAACAATGATCTCAAAATCTGAAAAATCATGGGTTTGCTGAGAAAAGTTCCTGAGCAAATTTTTAAGTAATTCCGACCGATTATATGTGCAAATAATTATCGAAATAGTCATTTTTTCAATTATTTGAAAAGATACATTTCAATAATTATAGACTTTCTGAGGATTAAAAATTTTATCATATTTTTTCTGAGCTATTCGCCAACGCCACACAAATTCTGAGTAAAACAAGTGGTTCGCAATTGGCTGTATTTTTTCTTTTTCTAAAATTAAGCTATCAAAAAAAGAAAGAACCTCTTTACGTTTTAGAAAACTTTCTTTTGAACCCAAGAGGTAAGGTTGCTCTAAGTATTCTCTGTACATCGCCTCATTATTGTCAATCTCAATAATATGTTCTATGGCTTCTTTGTAATTGGAATAGTCTTGAATATTGATAAAACTTTTAGTGTTAAACACTTTGTGGACTAATGGATCTCCCCAATAAATCGGGATACAATTTGCAAGCATTGCATTGGTCAATTTTTCGGTTGTGTATCCAGGGTATGAGGTGTTCTCGAAACAAATATTGAATTTGTAAGGAGCCAAAAATTTTAGAGGAGGTGTCCATTGATACGGCCCATCTATATTCCTCAAAACCTTTCCACCTGAGTCAACTTTTTTGTATTCACTTAATTTTTTGAAGAACGATACTCGTTCTTTTGCATTTGGGTTGTTGACCAAAAATCCGCAAAATTTAGTTTTTGTTCTTTCAATCTTTTCGATGTCTTTTTTATTAAACAAGGAGAGCGACGGATCTTCTCTGAGTTTATCATCAAAATCAATCATATAGATCGGCAAACGAAAATGATTATCATTCTCTAAACAATCAAACCCTAATGCAAAATCACATTCTCTGAAATCTGGGCGTATATTTTCTCCCGTATAAAAAATACGGATACATTTGTACTTTAAATACTCTAAGCCAAAAACTGAATAGATTAAAAAATCTGGATTATCCGAAAGTTCAACGTTGTAATTTGTTGAAAGCAATCGTGTAAAATAATTATCTTCTTTATTGAAGCCTTGCCAAAAATCACAAAAATCAATTCTAATGCTTGGTTTCATGCAGAATATTAGTAATCTATTTTTTTGAAAAAAGATTCTCGAACAACGTCTGGGGCAAAGAATTTTTTCCAAATCTTAAGGCTATTCTCACCCAAATTTTGTCGATGCCTTTCATTCATCAAAGTATCGACCGCCCGTTCTAAATCCAATCGATTCTCGGAAGTAACTATTTCAGAAAATGGCAGATCATTATTGCTTTGAGCAAATTTTACGATTGAAGATATTTCAGGAGCATGAATAAGCACAGGCAATCCTAAGGAGGTATAATCTACAATCTTAGACGGGAAGGAACATTGCACCATTTCCGTTTCTTCAGCATCAAAATACATTGGTAAATATAAAATATCAGCATTACATTTACACCAATCTATCAAATCTTCCTGTTTCAGAAAAAGGTTTGTTTTTACATTTTTTAAATGTCTAATGTTTTTAAAAAAGGTCGAAGTCCGATTACTGAAAAAGACCAAATCAATTCCTTTTTCATGTAAAATATGAGCCAGATTATCAATTTCTATTTGAGGTTTCCAAATGTTACCAAAAAAGACTACTGTTAATTTTTTATCAGTATTCTTATCTATAGTTTGTTTTAAATCGGATTTACATTTTTTACCAGTTGGATAAACTACGTCACTGGCTACCCCTGTTTTATTAAAGTAAAACCGTTCCATTGTGGGCGATATACAAAAACGATTTCTGGCAGAACGAAAAACTACTTCGAATTTCTTGAGCAGGTATTTCCTTAAGTAAAAATCCGTGTTTGGTTCCCAACGGTCATGTAAGACTAAATCAAGCGGTACATTTATTCTTTTTGCGATCTTGAATGCCATATACCAATGAAAGTCCATGGTTAAGCTTAGAACCATATCTGGTTCGAAACTTTTTGCAATTTTTAATATTCTAAAATAATAGAAGAATAATTGAAATACTTGCATCCCTAAATTAGCCCATCGAATCAAAAAAAAATGTTCTCCCTTTTGAAATCGAAAATCTGACCAGTAGGGTTCTTTATCAAGAATATGATATTCCACATCAGGTAATCTGCATTCTTTAAAATTATCATTTCGACTTTTGTGAGATCCAATTATCTGTAAATGGTTGGTTGGATAATTTTCAAACAAACGATAGAAAAGCGCATGACTTCCACTTGTCTCTTCAAAAGTTACCGCTCCTATAAATAATATTTTAGGTGGCTTAGTATCCTTCATCGAAAAAATATTAAGCTAATTTTGCATGCAAATCAAACCAGCTCAGGGATTTATAACCAAGGCGCTTTCTAATTAACCAAATCCTATCCCGAATTATTCGATAATGAAAATATTTTCGGTCTTCAAGCATAATATTAGACTGAAGAACAATTAACCTCATCCTTCTTTCGATCTGTTTTATTGTCATCCATTTGCCAGGAGTTTCTTCTCCAAATGGACCTGACATTGAGTCAGTGAATTTGGTATCAACATACTCACCTTCTATCGGTGGGTTAGGACATTTGATGTTATCGATTAAGGATTGATCGACTAATTTGAATTTCTTGTAACCCAAATTATACAAAGCTCTAAGCGGTTCTACGGCTAAGTCAAAAGTGAAATCATCAATTTCCAAAGAAACGTATTTGGGTAAATTCTTAATTGAATTCAAAGCTTTTATACAAAGTAAATCTGCTCCTTCAATATCAATTTTTATATAATATGGAGTCTCATATTGTTGTAAAATCTCCTCAAATAAAATACAAGGAGCTTCTAAAGGAGTATTCGGATATTTTCGCTTTGCATTTCTTTCAACAAAATGTGGGGTTAAGGTTCCCCATTCTCTTATTTTTTCATTTACAAAAAAAGTGGTTGTTCCTGTATAAGTATGAATAGCTTTGGGTACAATTTCCAAAAGCCCATCTGCTATTTCTTTTGCAAATAATTTCTTGTTTCGATCAATCAAAGTTGGATCAGCCTCAACTGCAACCACCTTAAACCCTTTATCAAGATAATACCTACTATCTTCGCCAAAACCCATTCCAACGTCAAAAATCAAATTTCTATTCACTTGACAATATTTTTCAAATTTCAATTGTTTATCCTCCAGCTTCAAAATCAAGTTAGCGGACGTTTATTTTTGAGATTTCATTAATTTTCCTTTTTATTTTTTTAAGTACATATTTAAAATTTTATAAGTTGGCCCCTCTAACTTCAACCTACCTTTCTCAAACCACAATACCCGATCACACAATTTTTGAATAGTATTCAAATTATGGCTAACAATTAAAATAGTGTGACCATTCTTTTTCATTTTTTGAAGATATTCAACACACTGCACCCTAAATACTTCATCGCCTACTGCCAATATTTCATCGAGGATCAATATCTCTGGTTTTAGTTGAGTAGCTAATGCAAATCCTAAGCGCACCCGCATACCACTCGAATATCTTTTGATTGGCATATCAATAAATGATGCTATACCTGACAACTCCAAAATCTCATCAAACTTCTCTTCAATGTATTGTTTTTTCAAACCTAAAATTGCACCACTCATGAAAATATTTTCTCGGCCAGAAAGTTCCCAGTGGAAGCCTGTATCCACCTCAAGCATTGAGTTGCATTTACCAATGATTTCGGCAGTTCCTTCGCTCGGTTTCGTAATTTGAGAAAGGATTTTTAACAATACAGATTTGCCTGCCCCATTATGTCCAATGAGTCCTACCGTTTCACCTTTGTTGATTTTAAACGAAACATTTTTTAGAGCCCAAAATTTATTTTCTTTATGAAAATATAATGTTTTATTTTGATGAGACGAGTGAACACCCTTTAAATTCGCCATTGAATTTCTGACATGAAATTCCAAATAATTTTGAAGTGCAAATCCACCTGTGAATTCATTCCTTTTGAAATACTTTCCTAAATTTTGAACGATTATTACTGGTTCTGATTTCAAGAGTTTGCTGTATAAATTATAAGATGAACTGTTTATATCAAATCTGTGAAATAATCTTCCCGACTTTTAAAGAAAAATAAACCCGAAAAAAAGATGATAATGGTTGAAAGGACTGAACTTAATACAATTTGATTTGAAGGAGTTTGACCTAAAACTGTCCATCTGAATCCTTCCACAACTCCAGCTATTGGATTGAGTCCGTACAAAAACTTAAATTTCTCAGGTATTAGATCTGAGGCGTATGCAACAGGCGTTATGAACAACCAAATTTGTGTTACAAAAGGAAGGATATTTAAAAAGTCGCGATACTTTACATTTATAGCTGACAACCAAAGTCCTATTCCAAATGCAGCAAGCATATTTAGTAAAATAAAGAGTGGTAATAAAAAGATAGCAATAGAAGGAAATATATTGTAATAAATCATTAAAACTATCAAGAACAAAAACGAAATAAAGAAATCAATAAAACCGCCTAATGTTGCAGCAAGCGGATAAATCAATCTTGGAAAATAAACCTTAGTCAACAAATTTCTGTTATCAATTAAGCATCTTGAATTTTTAACCAAGCTATGCGAGAAAAATGTCCATGGAACCAGCGCACAAAAAGAAAAAATTGGATAAGGAATATTTCCACTTGAAATGTTCATCATTTTATCGAAAAGAAGTGTAAAAACAATCATGCTGATTACTGGTTGAATGATTGCCCAAGCTGTGCCAATTATTGTCTGTTTGTATCTAATTTTTATTTCTCGCCAAATTAATATAAAAATGAGATCCTTATAGAGAAGAAGTTCTTTCAGGTTTAGAGAAACTTTTTTTTGAGGAGGTTCAATATATGTTTTCATCCTATTATTCAAACCGAATTAACTGATATGTTTTCACATTTTCTAAAGTCAAAGAATCAGCTTTATGAAATGATTTAGAAATTTGAGGAGTACTTTCCGTTATCAGAAAAACTGTATCAATATTTAAATCTCTATTTAACTTCAATCTGGCAGCCCTTTCCAATTTTTTGCCCATAAAAACATCCAACTGCTCATTAAATGTTTTCTCAAATTGAATCGCATCGCACTGAGTAGAAATTGAAAACACATCACAAACTGCATTCGGAAAAGCTCCTTTGATATCGAAAAAAAGTAATTTTTTATCCAGATGAAAGCTTTTAGAATTGATGTAATCAACTATTTCGTCATCTGTTTTTTCCAACGTAGCAAGATCCGCTGATAAATGTGGAATAAGAAAAAATACTAACAATCCAACCAACAGAGAAAAAGGAAAAGCTTTTTGCAGGTGAAGTGTATTAAATTGACTTAGATATTGAAAACAAATTAAGCCTACTAAAACATCAAAAAAAATTATGCTTTGAGTATGCATTCCAACCCAATTACCAAAAATCATTAGTAAGAAAAGGATAGCCCATAAGGCTGTTTTTAGAATTTTGATAAATTCCTTTTGCGCACTTGTGAAAAAGAACTTTTTGCCCATTAGACCCAATAAAACAAGAAAGGGAAGAAATTCTAAAACCACTCCAATCATTCGTTTTACAAAACCTAATCCGTAAGGCTCTATTCTTACGGCCATACCAAGTATCGAATACTTGAAAAGTTTTCCAACAATATGCTGACTTTCGTTGGGATATCCATTGTGCCAGTATATAAAATAAATCGTAAGATTGATACAAATAAATAGTAATACAAAAACACCTATTTGGACTTTTATTGAAGCATTGTGTTTCTGGATGTAATGAACAACGTAATGTGCTGGTAAAATTAGGGGCGCCATCCAATTCAACAAGAATCCGCTCAAACCTATCAGTGATAAAACCCAAAAATTTATTTCTCGGCTGGCAAGTAATAAAAACAAAATCCAAAATAAAGGAACCCACATATCTGCATAAATCAAGGAACTAAAGGTCAAACGATACGGCAGAAAAATAAAAAGACAGGTGGCTAAAAAGGCAGTAATTTTTTGAGTGGTATATTTTTCAGTCAGATAGTAAAACAGGACTGTGGTAATGGAAGAAACTAAAACAAAAAAAACTCTGGCGTTAAAAATAGAATCTCCCAAAAAAGATAACCATTTACTTAAACATTGAAATCCTAAAGGTGGCCAATTGTTGTATCTGTGAAATTCTCCCTGATTGATAAATCCCAAGCTACCCTTAGAGGTTTCATCTGGAACCTCCAAGTAGCCCCTCGCCCATTTCATCCCATAGGGACTCAATCGAATGTCCGTGTTGTATCGAAATCCCTCTGGAATTAATAAGAAATAGACCAGAAACGCTATAGAAAATAACACAAAAGGTAAAAAAGACTTGAATTGAGAACTAAAGATTGCTAATATTTTTTTGATGGAATTAACCGCTCAGAAATTCGGTTTTCTCCGCTTTCATGATACTCCGCTTCAGTATTTACTGACCACACATCATTTTTCTCACCCACAGTATTTCTGGCAGCAAAAACTCCAGTCATCATGGAGTGGTCTTGATTATTGTACCTATGCAAACCATTTCTTCCTATCGTTTGAAGATTTTGAAAGCCTCCTAAATAATTTCTAATTACATTAACATTTATCGAATAATTTCTATCATAAACAGGATAGGCCTTTTTCATTTTCACAACAGTGGCATCGACTACATCTGACTTTTTGATTAGACCAACTTTTTGACATTCTTCAATACCTAATTGTATCAACTTCTCATCACTCCAATTCCACTCTTCATCTTTCTCCCAAAGAAAATATTCAAGCCCCAAAGTAGTATGAATAGGGTTTGCTACCATCTCAGGACTCCAGTTCTTATAATTTTGTATTCTACCTAATTTCACTTCAGGTGTATGAATATAAATCCAATTATCAGGAAAAATTTCTTTTTGTTTCAGCACTAATACTACTGTCAGATAATCTCGATATCTTAATTTTCTCGCTGCTTCAACAACTTGGTTAGGGGGAGCTGGAGACAAAGACAAAACTAATTCTCTCAATGGCATACTCGAGATAAAATGGTCAGCTGTGTATGTGGTTTTCTCTCCTTTTTTATTTAAAGAATTTATTTTTTTGACTTTACCATTACGGTGTTCTATTGATGTAACTTTTTCATTTAATAAGGTTGGACTACCGTTATCTTCCAATTGTTTTTGGCAAACTTCCCACATCATTCCTGGCCCAAGCCTTGGATATTTAAACTGCTCAATTAATGTTGTGATAACAGCACCATTTCCATTTTTTCCAGATAAAGAAAAGGCATTAGAAATAGCCTCCTTCAAAGAAAAATTTTTGATCCGTTGACTAGCCCAGTCAGCAGAAATTTCATGGCAAGGCATTCCCCATACTTTTTCGGTATAAGTTTTAAAAAAAATTTCATAAAGCTTCTCTCCAAACTGATTTTTCACCCAATCTTCAAAATTTTCTGGATTTCTGATTGGAGAAATTGAAGAATGCAAATAACTTCCAATTACACCAACGGATTTACCTAACCCTAATCCCTTCAAGGCATTTAGTGGCTTTAATGGATAATCGAAGAAGTGTCCATTATAATGAATTCGAGACATCCTTTCTCTAATCAATAAATCACCTCCAAGAATGTGCTCCCAAATTTCGTTAACGTACACATGTTTAGAAAAAAAACGATGACCGCCTATATCAAAACGATTTCCTTCATAATTAACAGTTTTAGAAATTCCTCCAACCTGAGAACCTGCCTCAAGAATGATGGCTTTCTTACCAATTTTGTTTAATTCGTAGGCAGCTGTTAATCCAGCAGGTCCACCACCAATAATTATTGTTTTATCTTTTTCCACTTATCAAAAATTTCATAAATGCCAGACCGAAAGCCGCTCCACTTATTAAATAAAATAATATTTGAAATGGAATTACCCTTAGTGAGAAAAGAAGCCCTTTCTCTTTTTTAAAGAATTGATAGAGTTTAATATTCAACAGCAGAAGTGAAAGAAATAATATCAAAGTGAGTAGCCAAAAATCAAGAATAAAAAAAAGACTAAATATTGTTAAAAAAACCAACAACACACTCACCTTGTCTTTGTTTTTCGTATTCAAATCATTGCTAATTTTTCTTCGGCTTATTATTAACTCACTCCAAGGAAAGGCTCGGTGTAAAAAGTCCACTTTCACCAAATCTACAAATTTCCATTTTTTCAAATGTTTGACTTGTAATTCCTTAATCAAATTGATTTTATACCCTTTTTCATTAAGTCTGTAGCCTAATTCAATATCCTCAATAGAAGGGAGTCGATATTTTTGAAAATCAAAGCCACCAACTGCATCAAAATCCTTTTTACGAATAGCACCACACCCTGTCCAAAAAGTAGAGGCCTCTAAATTGCTATTTTGATGTGTAAAATGGTGTAATAAGTTTCTGTATTGAGAAATAAAGTCCTGTTCAAATGGAACTTTATCGTATGAACCAAACAATCCAGATAAAGAAGGATCTGCTTGAAATTTTTTACTGATTCTCGAAAATATTTTTTCAGGAACCATCACGTCTGAATCAACAAAGCACAAGATAGTTTGCGTTGCTTCCTTTGCACCAAAATTCCTGGCATAAGCAGGACCTTTTTGAATATGCGTTGAGGTTTCACAGAATTGATTCGGTCTTTGACCAAATGATTCTATTTCAACTTGCGCACCATCTGAAACTAAAATGATTTCTTCTGGGAGAGGATTTGTTGCGAAAACAGATTTAAGACATCTCTCTAAAACATTGATGTTTTGGCCTTCGTGAACGGGTATAATTAATGAGATTGAAATAAAGTCGTATTTTTATTGTGAATATGGCTTCGCCAACGATATGTCCGCAACTAAATTATTATGAAAACAATTGAGAAGCTTAAACCTATCAAGATTTTGGAAAATGGATATTTCTTAA
The DNA here is from genome assembly GCA_937924495.1 of uncultured Saprospiraceae bacterium. Lineage (GTDB taxonomy): Bacteria > Bacteroidota > Bacteroidia > Chitinophagales > Saprospiraceae > JAGQWW01. Next base: position 1,915 of record CALDSS010000103.1, on the reverse strand, counting down.
TTACAAAATTTACTAGGGAAGGAAAGGTAGTAAAACCGATAAGTAATTCATCAAATTTCAAACAATATGGACACCTACAACGAACTTTAGGGTACCAACTACAAAACGCTAAACACAAACTAGTCTAATTTCTAAAATCAACCTGAATTAGCTTGATTAATAATCTGATTTAATATTTTTCAATATTAGGGTGGTTTCCGCCATTTTGTCACCCTCAACCCCAAAACCTGCCAAAAAAAACGGCTGTTTTTCTATTCCACCATTCAAAAAGTCAGTCCACCCAACCCAAAACGGCATGGCACATCCATTGATCTTACTCCATTGTAATTTGAAATCATTTTTAAATCAAACTTTTATATAAATGAGTAAAATCATAGGAATTGACCTGGGGACAACCAACTCCTGTGTTTCCGTTATGGAAGGTAACGAGCCGGTTGTTATTCAGAATGATGAAGGAAGAAGAACAACTCCTTCAATCGTTGCATTTTTAGAAAACGGAGAGCGCAAAGTGGGTGATCCTGCCAAAAGACAGGCAATTACTAACCCAACTAAAACCATTGCTTCTATTAAGAGATTCATGGGAAGTCGTTTCTCTGAAGTCAGTAAAGAGGCTAAGGAAATGTCTTACAAAGTAGTGAAAGGTGATAACGACACTGTAAAAGTGGTTATCGATGATAGAAAATATAGCCCGCAAGAAATTTCGGCCATGACGCTTCAAAAAATGAAGAAAACGGCGGAAGACTTTTTGGGTTCCGAAGTATCAGAAGCAGTAATTACCGTTCCAGCATACTTTAACGATTCACAAAGACAGGCAACTAAAGAGGCCGGCGAAATCGCTGGTTTGAAAGTACGTAGAATCATTAATGAGCCAACAGCTGCTGCTTTGGCTTACGGATTGGACAAGCGTAATAAAGATATGACCATCGCTGTATATGATTTGGGTGGTGGTACTTTCGATATTTCTATTTTGGAAATGGGTGATGGTGTCTTTGAAGTAAAATCTACTAACGGTGATACACACCTAGGTGGTGATGACTTTGATAGAAAAATCATCAATTGGATGGCAGATGAATTCAAATCATCTGAAAACATTGACTTGAGAAAAGACCCAATGGCTTTGCAGCGTCTTAAAGATGCAGCAGAAAAAGCAAAAATTGAGTTATCTGCTTCTCAAGAAACTGAAATCAACTTACCATATATTACTGCTGCGGATGGTGTTCCTAAGCACTTGGTAATGAAATTATCGAGAGCAAAATTTGAATCATTGACAGATGATTTGGTACAGCGTTCTTTGAAGCCATGTGCTCAAGCATTGAAAGATTCAGGTTTAAGTAAATCTGAAATTGATGAGGTGATTTTGGTTGGTGGTTCTACTCGTATCCCTAAAATTCAGGAAGAGGTAGAAAAGTTCTTTGGAAAAAAACCAAATAAAGGGGTAAATCCTGATGAGGTAGTTGCAATCGGAGCAGCAATCCAGGGAGGTGTCTTGACCGGTGACGTGAAAGATGTATTGTTATTGGATGTAACACCACTTTCTTTAGGAATTGAAACAATGGGTGGCGTTTATGATGTAGTTATTGAGGCGAATACAACTATTCCTTCTAAAAAATCAAAGACCTACTCTACTGCTGCTGACAATCAACCTTCTGTAGAAATTCATATCCTTCAAGGAGAGCGTCCAATGGCAAGAGACAACCGCTCCGTTGGTCGCTTTGTTTTAGATGGTATTCCTCCGGCACCTCGAGGTACACCTCAAATTGAGGTAAGTTTTGACATGGATGCGAATGGTATTTTGCAAGTTTCTGCAAAAGACAAAGCAACTGGAAAAGAGCAAAACATCCGAATTGAAGCTTCAACTGGTCTTTCGAAAGAAGAAATCGCAAAAATGAAAGCAGAGGCAGAAGCCAATGCTGAT
>CALDSS010000102.1 GCA_937924495.1 uncultured Saprospiraceae bacterium | reverse complement strand
CGTCCAATTGGAAAAATTCTTTCTGGGTAATTGATAAAATCAATGATGTTGTCTCGCTCTCGTTGGTCGGTGGTACAGACAATTCCAGGCGGTTTATTGAAAGCAAGATAAACTGGTTTGGGTTTTGATTTCACAGGTCGATTGTCGAGCAATACTATATCTCCTTCAAAAACTCGATTACCTTTTTTGGCTACCGTTCCGTTGATTTTCACACGTCCGGCATCTATGATTTTATCTGCTTCGCGACGGGAGCAAATGCCAGTTTCGGCGAGGTATTTATTTAGACTTGTGGAGTCTTCGTTCATTATTTCTAATTTAGAATGATGGGACACGGATTTAACGGATATAAGGGATTTGAACGGATTAAATTTTTTGCCTTCATGAAAAATAAAATCTGTGTTAATCCTTTCAATCCTCCTAATCCGTGTCCCATTAAAAATCCGTGTAAATCCTTTTCAATCCTTCTAATGACTTTGGGTCTCTTCATTTCTAATTTAGAATGATGGGACACGGATTTAACGGATACAAGGGATTTGAACGGATTAAATTTCAATTCAATCTTTGTTTTTTCAAAAAAGTGTTGCTCATAAATGACTTTTTTTATTAAAAATCCGTGCAAATCCTTTTCAATCCGTTAAATCCGTGTCCAATCATAAAAATCCGTGCAAATCCTTTCCAATCCGTTCCATCCGTGTCCCATCAAAAAATCCGTGCAAATCCATTCCAATCCGTTCCATCCGTGTCCCATCAAAAAAATCCGTGTCCCATAAAATTCACTCATGCGCAACAATCCCCAACAAAGGAAAACAAATCATATTCTTAATCTCCCGATCAGGAAACAAAGTACGCATCCCCTCCTCCACCAAAAAGAACCAATCTTTCAATTCATTCACGCGTTTATCTGCCCCTTTCATATTTCAAGCATAAGAAGAATCTTGAATAACCGTCAAGGTACTATCTGAAACAAATAAACAATCAATAATAGTTTCAAACTGTCGATTTTCAAAAGTGGTTTGAAAAGGATATTGACGATACATTTTGGTGTTGGGAAATTCCTTTTTCAAAAAGTCAGAAAACCCAGTACTATGTCTCAAAACTTTATCAGTAGAAAGATATTCATCTAACTCAAATCTATCTAAAAGACCTTCTGCCATGCTTCGTCTCACCTCCAAAGTATAGGCCTCATTATCAGCCGCTAAAAGTGCAGTCACTGCTTTCAGAACCGTACTTCGATTGGCTTCCAAATCAATTTCTAAGGGCGGAGCAAATTGATATTTTTTGGCAAAAGTCAACTTCGGAGCTACTTCAATTTTTTCCTGACTTAAGGTAATATTTTGCAACGGATGAAACTCATGCCCCGTCGGTTCTTTCACATACTCCACTTTCGTTTGAGGAATTTCTGACTCTGGAAAAATAGCTTCAAAATATTCCATTTTATTGACAATGGGGAGGAATTCATTTTCCCACTCCCACTGCGATTCTTCTTGTGTTGGGTCGAGCGTCGGTTGGTCATCAATTCCATTCCAAACACGGTTGAGCCACTTCGTGGGCTTGCCTTCTCGTGTTGGAAAAACGAGGTAATCTCTTGCCCGTGTAATACCCACATACATGAGTCGTGCTTCCTCCTGAATCGACTGTTTCGTTTTTTGTTTTTGCTCTTCCGAATCACTCAATCGTTCTGCCAAAAGCGTATTGCGGCTTTGGTCGCCATAAGGGTTAATCCAATAGCGTAACCATCTGTTTTCCAGTATGTTATCTAAGTCCACCTCCTCCGTTTCTGACTTGATTTCGATGCCCCAAAGTGAGTCGCGCAGCACCCCTTCCAAACTATGAACAATCGTAACTGGATACTCCAAACCTTTGCTTTTATGATAGGTCAAAACGTTGACAGCATTCGGTCCTTCACCACTACCTTGTTGATCCAAATCTCGACCTTCGAGGTCATTCAACCATAATAAAAATCCACCCAGGGAAGCGGCAGTGTGCAGACGATTACAAGCATCTTCATATTGCAAAGCGAACTTCGACATCTGCGCCACATTCGACAATCGTTGGTCTGCATTCCCCCATTGAACGATGGTTCTTCGCAAGTCCAATTCATCCAATAATAAATTCAAAATTTCAGAACTGGAAAGCTCAATCGTCTGTCTTCGCAAACGCGTCAATTGCTGAATAATCGGCTCATCCTCTGCCCATTTTCCTTTAAGATTCGGTTTTTCTTCTACTGCCTCCAAATGGTCAAGCCGATGCTCTATGATTTTCTCGATTTCCCAATTAACCTTCAATTTCAAAACCTCCGCCAAAGAAAGGGTATCTCTTTTATTTAAAATGAATTTCAAGCAAGCCAAAATCAATTTCACCTCCGCCGTTTGCATCAATGCCGCTCTTGAAATAGCAGCTTTCAAACCAGCTCGATGCAGACATTCGGCCACGTCCTGACAGGCGGCATTAGAACGACAAAGAATCGCCACATCACCGGGGCGAGCCATGCGAATTTCGGTCTCTCCTTTTGGAACAATTGGAATACCTGCTGCGAGTTCATCCGCCAATGTTTTGGCCAAACAATTTTCAAACCATGGCTTGCCGGGCATGCGTTTGAGTTCAGGTGATTTTTTGAAATGCCAGTGTCGCAAAGCAAATGACCGTTGCATTTCTTTGGGTTCCAAATTCGTTTCTCTTTTTGGAATTAGTCGAACTTGTTTGGGGTCTAACTCTTTGAATGCTTTTACGAAAATAGCATTGGTCGCATGCACCACATCTTGTCGTGAACGCCATGAAAACTCTTGAATATTTTCAGGTTTTACGCCGCCACATGCGGTGATGATGGCCTCCATCAACTTCGGTTCTGCCCCACGAAAACCATAGATACTTTGCTTCGGATCACCGACCCAAACCGACTGATTGGCGAGTTTAGAAAGTTTTAAAAATATCTCTAATTGCATCGGACTGGTGTCCTGAAATTCATCGACCATCAGCAAATCCAACTCTTCACTCAGAACCTGACTTACTTGTTCATTGTTCAATAAATTTTTGACCAATGCTTCCATGTCAGTGTAATCAATCAAACCTCGCTGTTGTTTGTATCGCTGATATTCTTCGATGCCCGCAATGGTTAAATCAAATAAATTATCAATAAATGATTTTATATCATCTTGAAAATCAATGCATTGCTCATGACTTTTGGCAAACTCAACCAACTGCTCCACATCACCTCTACTTTTTGCTCCGACTTTTATTTTGGAAATCTTTGCCCACTGATGCCAGAAGAGTTCTCCGCGCACATTCAATTCATTGACAAAAGTTTTCAGGTCGGAGATGGCGTTGTTGGTGAGTTTAGTTTCGTCTTCATTGGCTTTGAGGGCATCGATAGTTTCTTCCAAATGCTCTTTCAAGGTGGCGTGCCACTCTGCTCCACTTTTTCCTTTTACAACTTTTGGCAGGAACTTTTGA
>CALDSS010000101.1 GCA_937924495.1 uncultured Saprospiraceae bacterium | reverse complement strand
TTTACAATTTCGGGTTCATCTTTAAGGATGCCGTTGAAAGCTTCAATACTTCCCCACACTTCCCAATTGCCGTTTGTGCGAGCAGCTTTTGCAATGCCTCGAATGACTGCATTAAGACCGGGGCAATCACCGCCACCGGTAAGAACTAAGAGTTTTTTCATTGTGTAAAATTACCATTTTAAGCCGTATTGAAAAGAAGGTAACAAGGGTAAAATTGAATATTGGTAAGTTTGAGTCTCCCCTTGTCGCGGTTCTTGGTATATCAAAAATGGATTTCTTCGATTATAAACATTGAAGATACTGATATTCCAAGTACGAACCCTTCTTTTCCTTTTCTTAGTAAAATTAAAACTAATATCTAATCGATGATAGGCGTCTAACCTTCTTGCATTTCTATCTGAATAAATATAGAATTCCTCTCCAAATGGATCCGAAAATTTAGACTCCAAAAGTGTAAAAGGATTGCCCGTACCATAGACCCAGCTCGCACTCATCGAAAACTTTTTGTTGAACTTTTGCATTAAGGCAGATTTCAAATAATGTCGCCTATCGTAGCGGAAAGGAAATTTTTTACCATCGTTAAATTCATCAAACTTTCGCCATGCCCAACTCAATGTATAATCAATCAAGCCTGTTGTGTTACCCTTTGTTTTTTCTATAATAAACTCAGTGCCATACGCCTCTCCAGTGCCTGCGATCACTTTGTCTTCCCAGCTAGGCACACCCAATACGTCCGTCGTTGTAAAGTTTAAAACTCCCGACATGTTTTTGTAATAGGCTTCCCAACCAAGGTGATATTTTTTTGCAAAATTCCAATGCACCCCACCAGAAAGCTGCCATGCTCGTTGAGGTCGAACGACGTCTGTGGCTGGCACCCAAAGGTCTGATGGCAAGCCAATATTGGAACCCGAAACTTGATGCAAAAACTGCGACATACGCGTAAGCGAGGCTGCCATCGAAAAATTCTTGGCAAGTGGAAATTCTGCATTTAATCGAGGCTCAAGAGAAGTATAAATCTTTCCGTTTACGGTAAACAGAGCGATGTAAAGACCGCTTGAAAGTGTCACATTTTTATTTGGCGTGTAAATGTCTTGCGCAAAAAGATTGAGTTCAGAAGCAGGCGTTTTTTGCGGAAGCAAACGAATAGAAAGTTGCTCTGCACTATTGAAAAGTTCAAGGTTAGCCGTGTCTTGGTTATTGATAAAGAATGAACTCTCACGGGTCAGGTTATCCGTTCGAGCTTCGAATTGCTGGCCTTTTACTGCACCTCCAAATTTGATCAAATGCTGCGGATTATGATAATAATCAAAATCAAATCGTAGGGCAACATCTTGTATTTTCGAATTATTTATATCGAATTTAAAGTCAAGAAACTTTTTCGAATCCGGTTTCCAATCAGTTTGATGATTCCAAAAATCGAAATTGTATCGACTATAAGTAAGAGTTGTATTTAAAAATACCTTTGGATTAAAAAGACGATTCCATCGAATTGCGGTAATTGAATTTCGCCAGAAAACCTTAATATCTCGTTTGTCATTAGACCTTCCAAAATCGTCCATTAGATTGATGTCAACAAACCTCAAATTATCACCGCCTCGAAAATGACTCAGGAAAATTTTATCCTTTTTAGAAATAGAAAAATTTGCTTTTGCATTCCAATCGTAGAAATAATAATCAAAAAAATCACCTTCCGAAGGCGTATTAATATCGAGTCCATCTGCTAAGGGGCTGATGAGCCAATCCCAAAACAAACGACGACCAGCAATAAAAAATGAAGACTTTTCTTTCTGAATGGGGCCTTCAAAAAATACCTTTCCTGCCAAAGGCCCGATATTGAATCCACCATGAAAATTTCGTCTATCACCTTCCCTCATTCTAATATCCATGATGGACGAAACGCGACCTCCATATCGAGAATCAAAATTTCCTTTTTGCAAATCAACGTCTTGAATTACAAAATCTGAAAACATGGAAAAAGCACCTGCCATGTGCCCTGCATTATAGACTGGTACGCCATCAAGCAAAACCAGGTTTTGATCTGGATTACCTCCTCGGACATGCAATCCACCCAAGCCATCGTTGCCCGTCTGCACACCAGGCATCATATCCATCATGCGCATAACATCAACTTCCCCTCCGAGGGTCGGCAAGTTTTTCAATCTATCCACATCTAATGAGTTGGTACCGATGGGCACATCCGCCGAAATTTCGTTTGAGTCTTTGGCAATTACCACCACTTCCGTCAAGGTCAAAGAAGAACCAAGTGCTATAATTAATTCGCGATTTTCGGCAAGAATAATTACCCGCTCATCTGTTCGATAACCTAAATACGAAACCGTGAGATCTACCTCTCCTTCTTCCAATTCAAGACTAAAAAAACCGTATTCATTGGTCACTGTCCCAAACCCGGTTATTTTATCAAAAACATTGGCTGCAAGGAGTCGCTCACCGCTCAGGCTATCTTCTACAAAACCATTAATTATGAATTTTCTTTTGGGCTTTTCTGACAAGACTATCTGACCAGTAATCAATTGATAATCAACCCAATAGGGTTCCAGAATTTTTTCTAAAACAATTTTGAATGTTTCGTTTTCAAATTGGTAATCTCTTTTTTCATCATCACTAAAAAGACTACTTGAGAAAGCAATATTGATTTCAGATTCCTGACTTAATTTTTGAAGCGCTTCATTAACTTTTGCATTTTCAAATGATAAATTGACTGGCTTATCCAACACAGATTGGCTCCATCCATTTTCAAAAAAGAAAAAAAACAATAGGGTAATTGCTCCACATCTCAAAATCATGAATCAAAGGTAATATTTTGGTAAATACTTTTTGGGCACATAAACACCGTCATTTTTAGGACAAGTTGAATGTCTATCGTTTAACAAACTGTTAATTAATCAATAATATACCATCCACGAATTGTGATAAAAGCACAATTACGTTACTTTTGAAAGGTCAGATTTTTTATCTGCTAAAATTAAATTCAAATTATTTTAACCATCAAAAAAATATATTCCTCATGAGAAGATTTTTGTTATTATTCGCTGTAGTAAGTTTTGCAGCACTCGGAACTGCAAACGCGCAGTGTTCTAAAGCAAAAAAAGCTGCTTGTGCTAAAAAATCAGCTGCTGCTCAAACAAGTGACGTTGAAACAATTGCAATGAATGTTGCATTGGAAGATGAGTCAATCGAAAGAAAAGTATGCTCAGCAAGCGGTAAAGTTTCTTACTTCCAAACTTCTAAGTGTGCTAAGTCAGGTGCAGTTTCAGTAAACGAAGTACAGTACTGTACGAAGTCTGCTAAATTCATCAATGTGGCACCAGGTGCTACTGCTGGAAAATCTTGCTCTAAAGCAGAGAAAGCATCAGGAAAAGCATGTTGTGCAAGTAAAGGAGCAAAAGCAATGAAAGCAAGCAACACTTCTGAAAAGAAAGCTTGTGCTAAAAAATGCTCTAAAACAAAAGCATGTAGCTCAAAAGCAAAATCTGCAGCTGCAGACGCTGCTGAAGTAAAAGCAATAAAAGTAAGTGGTGAAGAATAATCTTCTCTATTTATAAAATATAAAAAAGCCGAGTATCATTTGATGCTCGGCTTTTTTTATTTAAGCCAATTTTATCCGATCTTAGCGAAAAATTGAACAAGCACATTTTTCTATATGAGAAAGTTATTTCGCGTTTTTCACCTCTTGCCCATTCTTCTTTTTTCCTGTTCTCAAGACAAGACAGTTACTGGAAAATTTCTGCTGCACGATGCAAAGCAGATAGGAATTGATTTTCAAAATGACGTGAAGGATTTGCCAAAGCACAATGCTTTGGTTTATGAGACCTTTTACAATGGTGGAGGAGTTGCCATTGGCGATATCAATAATGATGGATTGCAAGACCTCTATTTTTCAGGCAATCAGGTCTCTGATGCGTTGTATTTGAATAAAGGCAATTGGCAATTTGAAAACATTACGGAATCTGCGGGAATAGATAACAGAGACAGTTGGTCCACTGGGGTGACAATGGCTGATATTAATAACGATGGGCATTTGGATATTTATGTTTGCAAATCTCTTTATGATGAAAATCCAGACTTGCGGGTAAATCATTTATACATGAACGATGGTACTGGCAAATTCACCAATCAGGCAGAAAAATATAATCTGGCCGATCCATGGCGTAGTCAGGAAGCTTGTTTTTTCGATTATGATGCAGATAATGATTTGGATGTTTTGATAGTAAATCAGCCTCCCAATCCTGGTTTGTTTTCTCCTTTAAGTGGGCAAGAATGGCGGGCAAAAGAATTGGGAGTAAGATTGATGGAAAACACAGGAGAGACTTTCGTAGATGTCTCAGAAACATCTGGGCTGGCGCATCCTGGCTATTCACTTTCTGCTTCGGTTGTAGATTTCAACAATGACGGGCATCTCGATATTTATATATCAAATGATTATAACTCGCCTGACAAATTATTTTTAAACAACGGTAATAAAACTTTTAAAAACATCATTGATCATAGCTGTGGCCACATCGCCTTCTTTTCGATGGGAACGGATGCCGCAGATATCAACAATGATGGGAAAAATGATTTTTTGGCAGTGGACATGGTTTCAGAAGATCCTTATCGGCTCAAGGCAAATATGGGCGGCATGAATCCTGACGCTTTTTGGCAGGTGGCGAATGAGGGTGGGCATTACCAATACATGTACAACACCCTTCAAGTACAAACGGGGATGGATGGCAACCTCCCTGTGTTCTCGAACATTGCCAAGTTTGCAGGCATGGCATCAACAGATTGGTCATGGTCGCCTATTATGGCAGATTTTGACAATGATGGATTGAAAGATATTTTGATTACCAACGGCATCAAAAGAGACCTAAGGTTTACGGATGGATTAAATAAGATCAAGAAATCAATTAGGAGTTTCAAACAGAAAAATCCAAAAGGGGAGTTGCTCAAAAACATGGATGCCTTAAAACAATTAAAAGCATTACCTTCTTCCAAAATCTCCAATTATTTATTTAAAAATGAAGATGGATTCGCCTTTTCTCCTTCCAGAAAAAATTGGGGAACAGAGCAACCTAGTTTTAGCTCTGGTGCAGCGGTTGCCGATTTGGACAATGATGGCGACCTTGATTTGATAGTTAGCAACATGGATGAACCACCATTTATTTACGAAAATCAAATTTCGAATGGCAATTCTCTGAGGTTCAAAATTTGGGACTCAAAAAACGGCCTGTCCTCAACTACTGGAGCGCGAGTCGATATTTTTTATGATGGTAAGACGCAATCCCAATCCCTCACTTTAAATCGGGGATTTTATTCTACAAGTGAAGCGTTTGTTCATTTTGGTTTGGGTCAAACATCTTCCATAGATTCCGCCGTCATTACCTGGAATGCCAAAGAACAAACCTTGCTTTCTAATCTCAAAATAGGTAAAATTATTACCGTTGATAAATCCAATGCATCAAAACGCCCATTCCAAAAACAAAAGAAAATTAAGTCTATTCGGAATTATGCCTCTAATCTTGGTTTGAATTTTAAGCACAATGAAAATGATTTTGACGATTACGAAAAACAGATTTTACTTCCACATAAAATTGGGGTCAACAACGCACCAATTGTAGTGGCAGATTTTAACAATGATAAAAAAGAAGATGTTTTTGTAGGAGGAACGGCGGGTCAATCTTCTCAACTTTTCCTACAAAACGAGGGTGGCAAATTAAGAGCAAGCTCCACAAATTTTACAGCCACAAAAACTCCTGAAATAACAAGTGCTGCCGCTATTGACGCAGACAATGATGGCGACATGGATTTATTTCTCGCTACTGGTGGCAATGAATTTCCAGAGAACGCCGCTCAATATGCCGACTTTTTTTATTTGAATAATGGAAATGGAAATTTCTCAAAAGCAACCATAAATGGAGCACAAAACATCAGTGCTTCTGTGACGGTGGCCTTCGATTTGGAAGGAGATGGAGACAAAGATCTTTTCGTGGGAGGAAGGCACTTGCCTGGGAAATATCCTTCTCCGGTTTCATCCCAAATTTTGAAAAACAATTCGTCAAATGGAAATTTCAGTTTTGAGAATGCAACTACGGAACTTGCCAATGAATTAGATAAAATTGGAATGGTGACCGATGCCGTTGCCGTAGATTTTGACAATGACGGCGATGAAGATCTGGCGGTTGTTGGCGAATGGATGCCTATCACCATTTTCGAAAATGATGGAGGGAAATTGAGTAAGGTAAAATCAGATTTGGAAAAATCAGTAGGCTGGTGGATGACTGTTGTTCCAAACGATTTCAATGGAGATGGGAAGGTGGATTTGCTGGTAGGCAACCTCGGCAAAAACAGCAAATACAAAAAGTCTTCAGACAATAATTTCTGTGTTTATTTCAATGATTTGGATGAAGATGGCACTTCTGACATCATCCTTTCCTACGAGAAAAAAGGAAAAGAATATCCGATTCGAGGTCGTTCTTGTTCATCTCAACAGATACCGGGAGTCGCTAATGAGTTTCCAACTTATCATGCGTTTGCCTCCTCTACGGTTTCTGATATTTATGGTGAGAAATTAGAAGACATGAATCGGTTGGAAATTGACAATTTTGAATCCGTCCTTTTAATTAATAAAGGCAATTTTCAATTTGAAAAAATAAAGTTGCCAAATGCGCTTCAACTCTCTTCTATCAATTGCGGAATTCCTATTGGAAAAAACCAATTTTTCACCGCTGGCAATTTCAATTATTTGGAAATAGAAACACCACGAGTTGATGCAGGTTATGGGAACATCTTCACTTTCGATGAAAAGGCTACTGTTGCAAAAACAGATTTTGGAAGCCGCTTCTCTGGTCAGATTGATCAAATTGAAAAGATAAATATTGGAGGGGAAGAATACTTGGTTTACATCCCGATTGGCGAGGATTTGAAATTGGTAAAAACCAGTGAGGTATTGAGGAATATAAATTGACAATTTGAGATTCGTAATTTCAGGACTGAACCGAATTACGAATCTCGAATTACTCACCTTACCGATTCCACCCTACTCTATCTGAAAAAATATTAACCGAACCTACTTCTGGAGCATTCAAATTAAAGCTGTACTCATCAGCGCTGTATTCCCATCTTACGGGCACAGACCTTCCTGTAACAGGAGTCAATTTTGGAATATTTGTTCTTCTCCAATCACTATATACTTCGGGGCATAAATACAAGCCGATATACTTTTGGATCATCACATCTTCAATATCTAAATTGCCCATTCCTGGATCGATATCAGATTGACCAACATAAATTTCATAGTCACTATCAGGAAGATTTAGTTCTTTAAAAGAAGCTTTAATGCCCTCCAAGTAAGCATGATACCCTTCAGCCGTTCCACTTTGATTGAGCCATAAATCTGTCTCTGCAATCAGAAACTGCATTTCTCGATAAGAGATCAATTCTTGATGAAATTTGGCTGTCATATAAGGATGACTGATCCTAAAAGTGCTTTGAATAATATTCAATCTTGCAGTGTCATTTAAACCCTGCATTAAATTTCCCATCTGAGGATGAAATTCAATATCACCCGTTCTATCTCTATTGTAGCGATACCAAGGAGCAGCCGCATTTTGATCTGGATAGAGAAATCCTAAGTTTTCGTCAGGTGATGTAAAACTCAATTTTGCAGCATCTTGCGCCTCCGCAAATTTATTATGTTTCAACAATCCACGAGCCTTAATTGCATAAGCCGCCTTAATCCAAAGTCCTATGTCGCCTTCATAATACACGTCGTCATTTCCAATTGCAAGACCTCCATCTCCACCTTGCAACAAAGTAATAGACTCATCAAGTAAATTAAAGATGATTTCATAAATAGTGGCCTGTGTATCAAATCTTGGATTCAGGTTATTAATTCCTTGAAAAGCCTCAACGTAAGGCATATCGTCCCAAACATCTGTGGAAATCATGAGGGTGTAGGCCTCCATAATATTGAGCATTCCAGTGTAATGAGCATACCCTTCCTCAGCTGCAACTTTTTGAGCTATTTTTATTTCGTTTAAAATGTTTTCATAAATATTAGTCCAAACGGTACTGAAGCGAGAAGGCACTAATCCTGAGTAACTATTAAAACCAGTACATTGTCTTGCAACTCCTTCTACTTGCTGCATCAGTTGGTTGTTATTTCTTGAAAATTGCCCACCATAAACATCAACCAAATTAATCTGGATAGAAGGTATTTGTGCAGCAATAGGTACTTCTACTGGATTGTTAGGATCTGCATTGAAGTCACCTCCAAGATAAGATTCGCAACTAAAAAGGCTGAAAATGGTGAAAAAGCAGCCGAATAGGATTTTAGTTTGTTTCATATCTGATGATTTTTACAATTCAAAATTGATTTTAAAATAATTCTTTTTTTATGAAGAAGTTGTTAAAAAAAAGACGTCTTACACACAAAAAAGGCTCGCCCAATTGAATGGACGAGCCCTTTATTTTCAAAGTTGAAAAAATGAAATTATCTATTCCAACCTACTCTATCTACTTGAATATCCACAGCTCCCGCTGCTGGAGCATTGGAGTTGAATAAGTATTCAGTACTAGGATAATCCCATCTTACTGGGATGACTGTGTTCTGAACTCCAGTTAGTTTCGGGAAAAGAGTTCTTCTCCAGTCACTGAAAACTTCTGGCTGCAAGAACATAGCTACATACTTTTGGTTCATGATCATTTCCAAAGTAAGGTCAGCTGCACCTGGATCTACTGAACTCTGCGCAACGTAATCATCATAACCTGCAGCTCCTAACCTATCGAAAGAAGCTTTGATACCATTCAAATATGAAGTATGAGCAGTTGCATTATCGCCAGCTCTCATTGCACATTCAGCTACGACGAACTGCATTTCACGGTAAGTGATCAACTCTTGAAAAAAGTCAGCTACCATGTATGGATGATCCGTCGTAAACACAGGATTCATTATCTTCATACGGTTAGTATCATTGGTTTCCATCAACATTGCACCAAACTGTGGATTAAACTCAAGGTCACCTGTACGGTCACGATTGAATCGGTACCATTGACCAGCTGCGTTTGCATCTGGATACTGGAATCCCCAGTTATCATCTGCGCTTGCAAAAGAGTTCATTGCCAAATCCATTGCTTTTGGATAGTCACCATCATGAAGAAGGCCTCTTGCTTTCAATGCATTACCAGCTTTAATCCATGCAGCAGTGTTTCCACCAAAGAAGACATCCTCACCGCCAGGAACAACCGCTCCAGCAGGACCATTTAACAAGGTGATACCTTCATCTATCATTGCATACGCTGCATTGATAACTGTACGTTGATCATCGTACCCAGGGCTAAAATTAGCCTCACCTTGAAGTGCCTCAGAAAATGGAATATCATCCCAAACGTCAGCAGCAGTCAGCCAAGCAAATGCTTCCATGATTTTAAGAACGCCTAAGTAATGGTTAGAACCATCCGCCGTAGCGTTATCCTTGGCAATTCTAATTTCATTTAAGACATTTTCATAAATATTATTCCAAGCAGCATCAAAACGGTTAGGAGTCAAACCGGTGTATTGGTTAAAAGAACTCCACTGTCTTGCTACACCTTCAACTTGTTGAACTAACATGCAGTTGAATCGAGAAAAAGCACCACCATAAACATCAGCTAAGTTGATTTGAATGGAAGGCATTTGAGCCTGTACCGGTACAGACGTTGGGTTGTTAGGATCAGCGTTTAGATCACCTCCGATGTAATCTTCACAACCAACCATCACCAACGTAACGGCACAGATCAATAAAATTTTGTTTAAAAATTTCATTAGAAATTAATTTTAGAAGTTAAGATTAAGAGTTACAATTACTGATCTTGTACTTGGCATATTGAAGTAGTCAAAACCTTGACCATTACCAGTACCAGTCAAACTTGTTTCAGGATCGATTCCTTCATAATCAGTTTGGAACCAAAGGTTTCTACCAGAAACGCCTAAAGATCCGCCACGTAATCTACCATAATCAGGTAAACGGTAGCTAAGACCTACCTCACGCAAACGTACCCAACCACCGTCTTGTACGAATTGCTCACCAACTGCACCGAAACCACCTACTGAAGAAGTCCAGTAACTTTGGTCTCTTACAACTGGAATATCATTTGGTGTACCGTCAGACTTAACACCTTCTATAGGAGCCGCTGTTTCTTCTCTTGTGTCAGCAGTTAGCTGAGAAGTTCCGAAGAAAGAAAGCGCCCATGCTGTACCGTTCCACAAATCACCACCTTCTCTCCAGTCAAGTAGGAAGTTAGCCGTAAAACGTTTATATGATAATACGTTGTTCCAACCGATAATGAAGTCAGGGTTTGGATTTCCAATTGCTCTTTGTGTAGGATCAACTGCTTGGAATCCATATTCAGGAGAATCTGGATTATCATTGATTACAACTGCCCCAGCAGGAATATTCAAGGACTCATCAATGCCATCAACACCTGCTCCTTCTCTTAAATAAGCACCACCGAAGATAGCACCGTATTGATTTCCTTCTACTAAGTAAGTACCAGCAGTATTAAATCCTGCTAAGAACAAACGCTCAATACCAGGAGCCAATTTGTCCACAATAGACTCAGACTTCGTGAAGTTAACTTGCGAATTCCATTGGAAGTTCTTGTTTGATACCGGAGTAGCATTCAAAGTAACCTCAATACCGTTAGATGTCATCTCACCAGAGTTCAACCAAACATTTGCATATCCAGTAGAACGAGGTAAAGACGCGTTCAAGATTGCATCAACCGTTTTACGGTTGTAGTAAGTTACGTCTAATCCTAATCTGTTGCGTAAGAATCTCAAGTCAGCACCAATCTCAAATGTAGTAGAAAGCTCAGGAGTCAAGTTAGGATTACCCAATAAATTGGCGTTATCAAAACCAGTACGTCCCGCAATCGGGAAGTTAATATTGTCACCCCAACCATCACCAACAGAGAATGGTCCAAATACAGAAGAAGTAGAATATGGGTCTGGTGGAGGAGCTCCTACTTGTGCCCAAGACAATCTCAATTTACCAAATGAGAATGCATCACTACTACCTAATACCTCAGAGAATACCCATGCTAAAGAAGCAGATGGATAGAAAAACCCAGTATTTGAAAGATTGAAATCAGTAGGGTTCCCTAAACGAGAATCATAATCCTGACGTGCAGTCAATGTCAAATACAACATGTTTTGGAAGCCAGCCTCAACTTGTGCACCAAAACCTACTTGACGATATCTTTCTATATCATTTCCACCAGTTACCTGAGTAGCATTACTCATATCACGGAAACCAGAGAATACCAAACCATCACCAGTAGCAAAGTTTTGAGAACTGTTGAAAGAGAATAATGTGGCATTCGCCAAATAGTTGAAAGTGATATCATCAGTCAAGTTACCATTACCTGTGAAATTCAAGTAGTTATCAAATACTTTGGTTTTGAAATCATCATGTAAGATTCTACCCGCAGCATTTGTTCTTGAATTAACCTCAAATTCTTGTTTTCTAACATCAGATGCAATGTCATACCCAGAGTTGATACCAATGTTCAACCACGGATCGATTTGATAATTTAACTGCAAATTACCGAATACACGATCAACATCCTCAAATCCTTTGGCAAGGTTGACTGTCCAATAAGGATTATCATAACCACCACCACCTCGGTAGTTTCTTTGACGGAAATCTGGGAAGATGTAAGCAGATGGATTATCAACTGCATCAGATCCCAAACCACCTGAATTATCGAAAGTAGCTGGTGTTCTCAATAGACCCAACAATAGACCCGAAGTATTAGAACCTTGTTGGATTTTTACAAATTCAGATTTTGAGTAGTTGACAGAACCAGAGATTGTAAAATCCTTTGTTGGACTCAATGAAGAAGACAACTTAACAGTTTGTCTGTCATACTCATTGTTAGGGACAATACCATTCTCACGTCTATCAGAAACAGAAAGACGTACTGTAGCAGTTTCACTACCACCTGAAATCGCTACAGAGTTGTTGAATGTATTTCCTGTCTGGAAGAAAGGAGTAACATTGTCATAAACATTTGCAGCTTGACCGTTTCCAGTACCTTTTGGTACGATAAAACCGTTAGGATCATATCTATAAGTACCATCTGCAAAGAATGCATTTGCACCAGGAGCATTCGGGTGATTTGGATCTGTAGAATACTCTAATTCTGAGATTCTTGGACCCCATGACGTAGAAGAACCAGTTGATGGATCATCATAACCACCTGACCAACCTTGAGCATACTCATTCTGTAGATCAATCATATTGGTGATATTGTCAAAACCGACAGAGGAAGAGAAGTCAACACTAAACTTTTCTCCTTTGTTTCCTTTTTTAGTTGTAATCAAAATTACACCACTCGCACCAGAGGTACCATAAAGTGCTGTTGCTGCCGCACCTTTCAATACGTTGATAGACTCAATATCATCTGGATTCAAATCCATCAAACGGTTAGAAACTGCAGTACCTGCTGTTTCTGCTTGAGATTGTTGAGTTTCATTGTTAGTACGAACACCATCAATAACGATTAATGGCTGATTATCCCCTACCATAGAGGTCACACCACGAATCAAGATACGAGAACCACCACCGGCAGTACCCGAAGAACGTGTAACTTGAATACCTGCAGCTTTACCAACTAAGGCATCTACTGCATTGGAAGCTCCAGAACGGCCAATGTCATCTCCGCCCACTTGTTGGACAGAGTAACCAAGGGCTTTTTCAGATCGCTTGACACCCAAGGCAGTTACAACCGCGGTTTCGAGGGTTACCCCTTCAGAGAGCGTAGCATTAACCACATTAGAAACACCAAGAACAATTTCTTGAGTTTCGTAACCAGTGTAACTGAGCTCTAACGTGTTAGCGCCATCTGGAACGTTGACAGAATACTTACCGTCGATGTCTGTCACTGTACCGCTATCTGTACCTTTAACAAGTATAGTAGCACCTATAAGTGGAGCACCATCGCCGTCTGTTATCTGCCCTACTACCGTTCTTTGAGCAAAAGCAAATCCCATTGTGAACAACACAAGGGAAAGAACTAGTGAGAATTTTTTCATAACAGGTTATGATTTAAGTTAAAAAATTGAAAGTCTGAACGCGACTAATTTAAGTTCGACTTTGTTTTAAAATTGAAGTGCATCATTACAATGCATTATTCTATACTGACTTAAATATTCGATTATTACCCAAATTTCCTATTGATGATGCTAAGGGATAGCATATATGCATGGGCGTATTAGATTTAAGTTGGTTTAAGATTTTGTTATGATTTCCTAACGTAAACAGGGTAGATTACGCTGCCTGTAAATCGTTAATAGATTACGAATATCTAAATTATATGTTAATTCAAAGAAACCTTCCATGCGTTTTTTTAAAAAAAATCGATTCCTTAATGCAAGGAAGTTTATTGATAGACATTTTTTGAAAATAATCCTATTGCTTACCTTTAATCTATGTTTGAACGGTTAAAATCAATTGGGCCAGGAGCCATGGTAGCTGCCGCATTTATTGGCCCCGGAACAATTACTACTGCTACACTAGCAGGAGCGGGGTATGGATATTCGCTATTGTGGGCAATTCTTTTTTCGACTATTGCTTGCATTGTCTTACAAGAAATGACTGCAAGATTGGGAGTAGCTGGACAAATGGGCATTGGTATAGCCGTGAGAAAAAAGGTAAAAACCAAATGGGGCTTTTATTTGATTTCTTTTTTGATAATTGGAGCTATTCTCATTGGGAATGCTGCGTATGAAGCTGGAAATATCACTGGCGCTGCCTGGGGTTTTGACTGGAAAGCGGACACTTCTTTTAATCCAGTTATTCTTTTTGTAGGTACGATTGCATTCTCATTGCTTTTTACTGGGCGTTTTAAATTGATAGAAAAATTTCTGGTTGGCTTAGTTGTTATAATGGGATTTGTCTTTTTGATAACTGCCATTGCCCTCAAACCTGATTTAAGTGCAGTTTTAAATGGATTATTTACACCAACCTTACCGGAAAATGGTTTATTGTTAGTGATAGGATTGATTGGCACTACCGTTGTCCCTTACAATCTTTTTCTACACGCTTCTTCTGTAAATAAAAAATGGGATTCGCCAACTCATATCCAAGATGCTCGGTTAGACACCATTCT
This sequence comes from uncultured Saprospiraceae bacterium, assembly GCA_937924495.1. GTDB lineage: Bacteria > Bacteroidota > Bacteroidia > Chitinophagales > Saprospiraceae > JAGQWW01. Next base: position 32,008 of record CALDSS010000101.1, on the reverse strand, counting down.
CTCAGTCGCTCTGGGCGGAATTATCACGGCAGCAATATTGATCACCGCCGCCGCTGCATTCGACGGAACCAATCAAACGATTAATTCGGCAAAAGATCTTTCACTACAATTACAACCAATAATGGGAGATTGGTCAAAGAATTTTATTGCCTTTGGATTTTTAGCTGCAGGACTTTCCTCCTCAATTACGGCTCCGCTTTCAGCAGCCTTTGCTACTTCCGAAATTTTAGATTGGAATGAATCTATGCGTGGCAAACGATTCAGAATTATTTGGATTTTTGTCTTGCTGAGCGGTTTAATTTTCGCTTCGCTAGGTTTCAAACCAACCTCAGTTATTTTATTTGCACAGGTGACCAATGGACTTTTACTTCCAATCATTTCTATCCTATTATTATGGATCATGAATGATAAAACCATTTTAGGGAAACATACAAATTCATTGATTACCAATATTTTTGGCCTCATCGTGATTTTAATTACAGTTGGATTAGGATTAAAAGGCATTCTTTCAGCTTTCAAATTTTTGTGATGAGTACAATTGACATCAACTGCGATATGGGAGAAAGCTTTGGCAACTTTCAGGTTGGCAATGATGCCTTGCTCTTGCCTCAAGTCACCTCAGCGAATATTGCCTGTGGCTTTCATGGAGGCGACCCATACCATATCGAAAATACGATTGACTTGGCATTGGAAAATGGCGTAGCGATTGGTGCTCATCCAAGCTATCCTGACCTTCAAGGTTTTGGTAGAAGAAAGATGATTTTGAAAAAAGAGGAGTTACAGTCCATTATCAAATATCAAGTGGCAGCACTAAAAACTTTGGTAGAAAGCAAAGGCGGAAAATTGCAACATGTAAAACCACATGGTGCTTTATACAATTCAATTGCGAATAATATTGAAGAAGCCCAACATGTAGCGGAAGCAGTAAAGTCCATTGCACCCAAAGTCTATTTTATGGGATTGGCGGGAAGCCATGTCGAAAAAGTCTGTCAAGATTTTCAAATGAAATTCATTGCTGAAGCATTCATCGATCGGAGATATAATGAGAAAGGAAAATTGGTTTCGAGAGGTCGGAAAGGTTCGAAGATTGAAGTGCCGGAAGATGCAGGCCAGCAAATTTTAAATATGATTCAAAATCAGAAGGTAGCAACCGTTGATGGGCAATTCATCGCAATCCATGCCCAAAGTTTTTGCATCCATGGAGACAATCCAAATGCACTTGAAATCTTACTTCATCTGAATAAAATTTTCGATAAAAACGGAATTCAAAAACAAGCATTCGGATGAAAATTTTTCCTTTAGGAGACAGTGCTTTGCTAGTGAATTTTGAGCAATCAATTTCTCCAGAAATCAATAGAAAAGTCACGCAACTTCAAAAACAAATAGCAGCAGCATATTTTCCAGAGATCGAATTTATGATTCCTGCTTTCTGCTCGCTGACCATTGGCTATTCCAAATCCAAAACGACTTTTTCAAAACTAAAAAAAAGAGTACTTGCACTGAAAGTACAACAAGCAAATTCCGAAAAAGAAAATCCAATTTTACATAAAATTCCTGTCTGCTACGCGCCAACCTATTCAATTGATATTCAAGAAGTTACCAATCAAACCAATCTTTCAAAAGAAGAAATAATCGAATTGCACACCTCCCAAATTTTTCAAGTTTACATGATGGGATTTTTGCCTGGCTTTGCCTATTTAGGTTCTGTGCCCAAACAACTTTTCACGAAAAGAAAAGACATTCCGCGAAAGCGAGTAGAAAAAGGTTCGGTTGGATTGGCAGGTCTGCAAACCGGTATTTATCCAATGGAATCACCAGGCGGATGGCAGATAATTGGTCGTACTCCTGTGGAGGTTTTTGATGTAAAAAAAGAGCAACCTTTTTACTTTAAAACAGGAGACCAAGTTCAGTTCTACCCTGTTTCAAAAAAGGAGTTTGACAACTATAAAAAGTAATGAGCAATTTGGTTAAATTTCAGATAGTTAAATCTCCGTTTTCTGTGACCATTCAGGACGCAGGAAGGTTTGGATTTCTGGAACAAGGGATTCCGATCAGCGGCGCAATGGATCTCAAATCAGCTACAATTGCAAATCAACTGGTTGAAAAACCTGATGACAATCCAGTGTTAGAAATTACACTTTCTGGAACAGAAATTTCTATTTCCGGTAAATGTCAAATTGCCATCACTGGCGCGAATCTATCACCAAGGCTCAATAATAAACCCATCTCTACATGGCAAACAATCTCCATTAAAAAGCCTTCCATAATTTCTTTTGGAAAGGCCGTTTCAGGTTCTCGTGCCTACCTTGCTTTCAACGGAACCTTCAACTTAAAACCTTGGCTCGGAAGTTTTTCTGCCTTTGGGAACTTAACTCCAGCTTTGGTTTTAAAAAACGGAGATTCAATTGAAGGTCTTCCTTCTACTTCAGTTTCAAAAAAAATCTACCCCGAAAAATATCGATCTACTTTTCATAATTCCCAAAAAATAAAAGTTTGGAAAGGCCCAGAATTTGATAATTTTTCAAAAAAACAGATCGACCATTTTTTAAAAACAGATTTTAAAATTGCACCCAACTCCAACCGAATGGGCTATAATCTAACAAAAGGTTTTAAGAACTATAAACAAAAAAATGAATTAATTTCCTCTGGTGTTTTGCCAGGAACTATTCAGGTTACCAACTCTGGGCATTTGGCAATTTTGATGCGCGATGCACAAACTACGGGCGGCTATCCACGCATTGCTCATGTGCTAGGTGATGACATCAATAAATTAGCACAAATGAAAGCAGGGGATGAAATCTTTTTCGAAATAGTATCTTTGTAAAAAATGTCAATCTAATGAAATTTGCTATCCAAATATTGCTTCTTTTATTTCTTTTATCTGGTTGTGAACCAGAACAAACTACGTCTTCAAACGCCATACAAAACACTGATAATCAATTGATTGAAAAAATCGAACTTACCGAACAGCAAGCTATAAACTTGGCTCGATTGCCATTGCATTGCATGCATCAGGAATTTCCTTATAAATTAGGGCAGACCTTGGGTAGTGAAAAAGATCTAAAAACACCTCGTGAATTGCACCCTGCTTTTTATGGCTGTTTTGATTGGCACTCAGCCGTACATGGACATTGGATGTTGGTAAAAATTCTAAAGGAGTTTCCAGAAATTCCTATCAGAGATAGCATAGTTATGGGGTTGCAAAAAAACATCACTGTTGAGAATATTTTAGCAGAAGTCAAGTATTTCGACCCAAAAACCAACAAATCATTTGAAAGGACTTATGGCTGGTCATGGGCGCTAAAATTAGCACTTGAGTTACATACTTGGGACGATCCGCTTGCGCGAAAATTGGAGAAAAATCTTCAACCCCTCACCGATCTAATGGTAGAAAAATACATAGATTTTTTACCCAAACTGAAATATCCTATTCGAGTTGGAGAACATACAAATACAGCATTTGGTCTCACCTTCCCACTCGAATACGCCAATGAACTGGGCAACGAAAAACTCGCCAATCTTATCAAAAGCAGAGCGAAAGAATTTTATCTAAACGATAAAAATTGTCCCATCAGATGGGAACCAAGTGGGTTTGATTTTTTGTCGCCGTGTTTGGAAGAAGCGAATCTAATGCGATTGGTTTTAGGTAAAGAAGAATTTCAAAGTTGGCTTTCGGACTTTCTACCTGAAATCACCAATCCTGATTTCAAATTACCTGAAGGAGAAATCATTGACCGAACGGATGGCAAGTTGGTTCATTTGGATGGATTGAATTTTAGTAGAGCATGGTGCCTTTATCCGATTGCTTCATTGGGAAGCGATTATCAGCACCTCAGAAGTATCGGCAACAGCCATGTCTATAAATCTTTACCCAATCTGGCGGGTGATAGTTATGCAGGGTCGCATTGGCTGGCCTCCTTTGCTTTGCAAGCATTGGCCTCGCAATAGTCTTTTGCTACGGAAGTCGATTGGCAGTCAATTCTTCCATTTTATCAAAGATGGCGGTGTTTTCATAAATGCCTTTGAAAAGCTCCTCCCCTGGCCCTTTTGCGAAAACAGGAATGAGCGCAGCCGTATGATAATCAGAAGTGAATGCACCTTTGATGGTATCCATCGTAGAGCCAATATTCAGCGCGAAACCGCCTGTCTCGTGGTCAGCAGTAATTATCAAAAGTGTCTCGCCGTCTTTTTCAACAAAATCCAAAACCTTTCCGATAGTCTTATCGAAATCAATCATTTCATTGATAATGTAGTTGGTATTATTGGCATGTCCACCCCAATCTATTTGCGAACCTTCGACCATCAAAAAGAAACCTTTTTCTGATTTTCCATTGAGATAATCAATTGCTTTTTCAGTTGCCGGAGTGAGATATTTTCTTCCTTGTTCTACGGTCAATGGATCTTTACTGGCAGTGAGGTATCCGAACTTTTTAGTTTTATCTATTTTTATTGTACTAAAATCTTCATCGAAATAACTACCCATTTGATAACCCTTAGCTTCTAATTCGGCAATTAAATCTCTATCATCTTTTTCTCTGGCATTGAAAAATTTTAGTCCTCCGCCAACGAAAAAATCAACTGTACCATCTAAAAAGGCATCCGCAATATCTTCATACATTTTCCGACTTTTCACATGCGAGAAAAAGGAAGCAGGCGTTGCATGCACAATGGTCGAAGTGGCCACCAAACCCGTTGCGTATCCTTCAGCCTTTAAATTTTCCAAAATGGTAGGAACTGAAGTCGTGTCAGCATCTACTCCAATTGCCCCATTGTAAGTTTTCACTCCTGACGCAAAAGCAGTAGCACCGGCTGCGGAGTCCGTTACTAAATTATTGGAAGCATAAGACTTATGCAGACCAATGGATTTGATTCTTTCAAGATTAAGTTTGTTACCATTGATGTACATCCCCGCAGTAATTTGGCTAATCCCCATTCCATCACCAATCATTAGGATGATGTTTTTAGGTGTTTTACCAATCTCTGATTTCAGATTGGGTTTGGCAGGTGGGGTGTATTTATTACAACCAAAAAATAGCAAGAAGAAGAAGGAAAGGAGAACTTGATTTTTCATGGAGACAGACCTATATTTTTTCAAAGATGAGAATTCTCTTCTGAAAAACGCATAGAGTGCGAATTAAATTCAGTTTAATTCTACCTTGCTAATACAACCACATTGAAATAAAAAATCTTTGGAAATTTTAGGGTCAAGGGTTTTGGTTACTTTTTTATCCTTTAGCGGAATTTTGATTCTTTTTAATTTCCTATTCTTGAACGATATTAAGTCTCCTCCCGTGGGCTTAAATCCTGCATATCCCAAACAATTATCTGAAACAACGTTTTCTAAAACAATAATATCATTTTCAAAATAGAAGATGTATTCCTCACCATTTTTGGTACAATTAAATCCGCTGGCTCTCAAAAAAAGGGTTAGACCAGAGGGTTTATCTAATTTCCAATAAAATGTTAATTGATCTGATATGATAGGTTCTGTATTGAACTTCAAACTATAATCTTGAGGATCATAATTCATAGAGATAACATCTTTGCAAGTTAGTTCTTCTCTTTCTTTTGGTTCTTCTACGATGAACCGCCAAGTTCCATCCTCCAGAATTTCAATTTTTCTTCCATTAATTTCTGTAATTTGCGATTGAGAATAGCAAAATATGCTAATTAACAGAATCAAAATTGTTAGTAAAGTAGTGTTGTGTTGCATGTATGGGTTATTAAATGGCTCTATTCAGGGTATAAACGACATAAGTTTGCCATGCTATACAAATATATAAAGAAGTTGCTGCATAAAAAAAGGATGTTAGGGTAATGTTGTATTCATTTTTTTCTAATAAAAACAAAATAGAAGCTGGTTGCGACGAAGCAGGAAGAGGCTGCCTTTCTGGAGCCGTATATGCAGCTGCTGTGATTTTACCTAAAAACTTTTCAAATGAATTGCTCAACGACTCCAAGCAACTCACGGAAAAGAACAGATATGAGCTTCGGCCAATAATCGAAAAGGAAGCAATTTCTTGGGCAGTGGGAATTGTTTCTCCTCGCGAGATTGACAAGGTCAACATTCTCAATGCCTCCTTTTTAGCTATGCATCGAGCAATTGATCAGTTAAAGATTCGACCAGAACTTTTATTGATTGATGGCAATAGATTCAATCCATATCATGATACTCCTCATGAATGTGTGGTAAAAGGAGATGGAAAATATGCCTCAATTGCAGCTGCATCAATTTTAGCCAAAACGTATCGAGATGATTATATGAAAGGACTGGCTATGAAACATCCTGAGTATTTTTGGGATTCTAACAAAGGGTATCCAACACAGGCACATCGAGCCGCTATTCAAAATTTTGGTGTCACTCCGCATCACCGCAAATCTTTTCGATTGCTCCCCATCGCCAAACAAGGAAATCTTTTTGAATAAAAATAATAATATTCAACAAATGAAAGACATGAAATATTTATTTGCATACAGCGGCCCCTTGTTGATGTATTTGGGTTTAAAATGGGGTGGCTGGTGGAGCTATGCATTTATTATTGAAGCGTTTTTTTTACTTCCATTTCTTGAATTGATCTTACCAATTAATACAGCCAATACTCCTGAAGAGGAGGAAGAAACGCGTTCGAATCTTTTTATTTTCGACCTGCTGCTCTACATTCATTTACCTATTGTTCTGGGCATGACTTGGATGTATTTTTCAACGATTTCTCAAGCTGGTCTTGCTACTTATGAATTGGCTGGGATGACAATCGGAATGGGTATTTTCCTCGGCACTTTTGGAATTAATATCGCTCATGAATTGGGACATCGAAATACCTGGTACGAGTTACTGATGGCACGTTTGCTTTTGCTTCCTAATCTTTACCTTCATTTTACAAATGAGCATAATTTGGGGCACCATAAAAACGTCGCAACGCCCAAAGATCCTTCAACGGCACGGTATGGAGAAATGATTTATACTTTTCTGCCTCGTTCAATTTTTGGAGTGTATAAAGAAGCATGGGAACTTGAAAAGCGTCGCTTGAAAAGGTTAGGTCTTTCTTCCTTTCATTGGAAAAATGAAATGATATGGTTTCAGCTCATTCAAATTGCCTATTTAATATTGGTTGGATTTTACTTTGGATGGACAATTATGATCTTTGCAATCATCATTGGCATTGGTGGTATCATAATGTTAGAATCCGTGAATTATATCGAACATTATGGCCTTCTCAGAAATCAACTTGCCAGTGGTCGATATGAACCTGTGCAACCTCATCACTCTTGGAATAGTGGCCACTCAATGGGAAGAATCTTTTTATTTGAGTTGACTCGACATTCTGACCATCATTACAAAGCCAGTCGTAAATATCAGATTTTGAGACACTTCAAAGAATCTCCTCAATTACCGACGGGTTATCCAGGATCTATTTTAATGGCACTGATTCCACCACTTTGGTTTTCTGTAATCCACAAAAAAATAGAAACAAAATGAGTGAATTTTGGAATGACAGAATGAGTGAATATTTCACACATCCTAAATTCATTCCTTCCAAAATTCACTCAATCACTCATTCACTATGACTATAAAAGAAGCACAAGAAACAGTTGACAACTGGATAAAAACTATCGGTGTTCGGTACTTCAATGAGTTGACCAACACCGCCGTCCTAATGGAAGAAGTAGGAGAAATGTCTCGGCTCATGGCTCGCATTTATGGCGAACAATCTTTCAAAAGAAAAGAACAAGAAGCAACTGCAAAAGAAGACTTGGCAGCTGAAATGGCTGATGTTTTATTTGTTTTGATTTGTCTGGCCAATCAAACTAATGTTGACCTCACAGCGGCACTTCAAAAGAGTTTGGATAAGAAAACTAAACGAGACAAAGACCGCCACCATGGCAATGAAAAATTGAAATGATTTCCTTCTAAAAGATAAATGATTGGCGAACTTTAATATTGAAATAGAAAAGTGGGTTGGATGTCTAATCCCTTTTTGTCAAATCAAAAAACTTGAATTGCTCTAAAAAACTTTTAGCGAATAACGGCAATGAAGTGAAATTGATTTTCGAATCATTTATTCTGAATTCTGTGTAGAGTTCTTTGTTCTGATGCTCGATGCGTTCGAAAGCATTTTTGATAGCTTTGGCATTTAGTTTTTCATCCTCAGAGTATTTATAAGTAAACCCTAATTTTTCAAAATATTCGGGTTCCGTAATTTGATAATATAGAATGAATAAATCCAATGCTGGTTTAGGCACAGCATAATTGAACAAACAATACCCGATGATATATCCTGGAATTGCGAGGGCAACTTTATCATGGCTGTTCTCGTGATACCAATCCATATTGCCCAATTCACCATCAATGAAACTGACTATTTTATCCAAATTAACTGGACTCGTGATACCAAAAGTAGCTTTCACTCGATACATTTCTTTGAAATGATCTTCCTTCGGCCGCTTCATCAAATTGATGAATTCTTTTTGCATCGCCAGATTTTTCTGAGCAGTGGGCTGGCCATCGTTTCCAAAATATTTTCGATGCATTCTTTCTAAATGGTCAGTCATGTAGCCTTCTGGAGAAACCAAAAAGTCCAATCGATAACATAAATCAAGCAATAGATAAGCCGTAGCCCCTGGATACTTGTCAGAAGACAGGCGACCATTTTCAATTTCTGCTAAAGTACTTTTTATCTTTTCTTGAAGAAAGGCAAATTTCGTCTCCTTTTCGTGAAGCGGTAAGTCAGTGACATGTTGGTTATCCAACGGTTGGAGGCTTTCAAACTCATCCAGCAATAAATCATCTTGCTTGTCTGCATGAGTCGCCAACTCTTTTAAGGCAAAGTAGAGTTTGTAGGGAGAACTATCTAACGAAGAAGAACTAAAGACCACCACAATATCATTGTCTGCATCCAATGCAAACTTTGAGTATTTCAATTCAAAATTAGACTCCACCAATCTACGCATGAATCCAATATTAAGCGTCTCGGTTTTGGCCACTTTTGCCGTTGCCCTAAATTCACGACCATTTGCCTGACCGGTTATCTTCTTACTACCTTGATAGATTTGGAAATCAATAGATCCATTCTCGCGCGACCAAGTAACGTTGTTTTCCTTTTTGTCATTTAAATAAAAAAGAAACTGCTCGAAAGATTGGAGATACTCTTTTTCTTCAAACTTTTCCAGGGAGACATCCCAGGCATCGTACTGCTCAGTACTTTTGTACGAATCAGTATATCTACCAAACTGAATGTCTGGTTGAGGTTCAGATTCGTAATTTTTGCCAAAGATTTTGTCTAAAAGCCCCATTTCTTAGAGAGCACATTAAGAAGGTAAAATTCAAATTTAGCAATAAAAAGATAGAACTAATAAAGGTTTTTCTGATTTGAATACTAAATCACCTTCTCTAACTCTATTTTTACAAAATCGGCTAACTCTTTTACATATTTCTGGCTGAAATTGAACTCAATACCTGCTGCCTGATAGATTTCTCCTATTTTTTTAGTGTACCCCAATTTCAAAGCACTGATATAATCTTCCAATGCCTCTTTGGGTGTTTCGCGATATCGCTTCCAAATTGCAATCGCTCCCAACTGCGCCATGCCGTACTCTATGTAATAGAATGGCACTTCAAACAAATGTAGCTGTCGATGCCATCGATGGCTCATAAACTTTTCCAACCCATCTGTCTCGACCAAATCAGAAGAAAATTCTTTATAAATTTTCATCCACGCCTCTTTTCTTTCTTCTTGCGAATGATTCGGATGGGTATAAATCCAATGTTGAAATTTATCAATCGTTGCCACCCATGGCAATGTTTTTAATACACCTTCCAATTGCTCCACTTTCGCTCGACGCAAATCATCTTCATTTTCAAAAAACACATCCCAATGATCCATCGTAATCAATTCCATGGTCATCGAAGCCAACTCTGCCACTTCAGAAGGAACGCTTTTCGAAGAAACTAAATCATAATCATGCGTCAACATTGCATGAACCGCATGACCAGCCTCGTGCATCAACGTTCTCAAATCCGAAAACGAATTGGTCGCATTCATAAAAATGAACGGAACGCCAGAGTGATAAAGTGGCATGTTGTAGCCCCCAGCATGTTTGCCTTTTCTCGAACCCAAATCCAATCGCTCCATGTCTTGCATCACCTTTAGGCTTTCGCCGAAATAAGGATGCAACCTGCCCAAAACCTCCGTTGATTTTTGTGTCAATTCCTCTATGGTCTCGAAAGGTCGGAGTGGTGCCTTGCCTGTCGTATCTACCGACAAATCCCAAGGACGAAGGCTTTCCAAACCCAATTCCTTTTTGCGATGCTTTATCAACTCTTCATTGACTGGCACCACCTCTTTGGCAATAGATTCATGAAAATCATAACAGTCCTGCACTTCATAATCAAAGCGGCCCATCGACTGAAATTTATAATCACGGTAATTCTCAAAACCGGCATTGACGGCCATTTGATGTCTGATTTTTATCAAGTCATCAAACAAGTCATCCATCGCCTGTCGGTCTTCAGCCACCCGTGTTCCTATTTTTTTATAAACCGCTTCACGCAATTCGCGGTCAGTTTCATCAAGCAATGTACCTGCTTTTTGAAGGGTCATTTCTTCTCCGTCAATTTCTACTGACATTTTAGAAATGATTTCTCCATAATCTTTTGCCTTCAATGAATCTTGCGTAGAAAGAGGAATATTTTCCTTTCTGAAAAGTTCCGTTTTCTTTCGTACACCGCGTGCATAGATGAAATAATCCTCTTCTGGCAATTCTTTCAAAAAAGGAGAATTTACCAGTTTTTTATTGAGCCTATTTTCTACCGGAGAGATTTTCGGATATAATTCCTGAATGGCGTATTGGTATAATTCGGCAGCACTTTGGTCTGCTGTGTTTTGAGAAACACGGACATAACGCCAATTGAATTCTTCCCCCACCACCGCCATCAATTCATTCATATCTACAATCCATTTTTCCAGATCTTCGACTGTATTGATGGTTCGGTTTTCTAATTCAGAATAGTAGGGGTTCAATTTAGACCAAGTGGTCACTTTGAAATCATCAGGCAGATATTGTAGTTGTTTTGCCTGCAGCACATTATCTATCGTCATAAAACTGTTTTCTTTATGGATTTCGGGAAATCGAGAGTTCAAGAATTCGTGACTCTCACTCTTAACCCTCGGCTTCTCGAATTCAATTTCAATAGTATGTTTTTGGGGCTGGTCTTTGTGAAACTTTGTGGAGCCTTTGTGTCTCTTTGTGAAATAGCTATTCACAGAGTTTCACAAAGGCTCCACAGAGAGACACCAAGATTATCTATACGAACGGTGGGACGTTTTTTTTCTCATGAAAAAGAAATGGTCACCTATCACTTCTTTCACTTTGGTAATACCTGTGCCACCGTTTATTTATTCATCAAAATCAAAAAAAACTACTTCCCTGATTTCTTAGGCATTGACACCTTTGAAGCACCTTTTCTTGAAGTCGCTTTCGCAGCCGACTTTGTAGGCGCTGCTTTCTTTTGAGAGGTCATCTCAGCAGGAGTAGCTATTTTTTTCTTTTTCTTCTCATCATCAGCTTCTTCTTCCTCTTCCAAACTCAAGAGATTTCTATCATTCAAAAAAGAGAACCATTTGACAAGTCGCTTGATATCACTTGGATACACACGTTCCTGATCATATTCAGGCAATACTTTTGCCAAATATTCAGTCAAATTTTTATTAGAAGCTTTTTTATCAGGCAATGGATTTTTTTTAATGCCTTCCAACATTTTCTTGAAAACATCTTTCAAGTTCAAGGTATCTTCCTCGGTGGTCACATAAATTCCAATCGAAGCAATCGGGTTGAAATTATGTTTTCTAACAGAGGCAAATTTCACCTTGCCATTATCTAAATTTTTGATGGTCATTCCACCTGGTTTGCTGTTTATCATTTCGAACAAACCTGGCATTCCACTTACTGCTACGTATTCGTCTATTTTCATTTTTTCTAACGGTTGACGATTGACGGTCGCTTCGCTGATGACTGACGGTCAATTTTCTCAATTAATAATTAATTAGAAACTGCAATCTTTCTTCTAAGCGATCAGTTGCTAAAAATATTTTTTCAAGACTCTTGGCAAAAGGAACAGGTGTATTCAAACTGGCTACTCGAACAACCGGCGCATCTAAAAATTCAAACAAATGTTCAGAAATATGTGCTGATAATTCGCCGCCAATTCCTCCGAAGAGGGTATCCTCGTGCAAGAGCATCACTTTGCCAGTTTTCTTGACTGTTTTGGCAATTGCCTCATAGTCAATCGGCATAAGCGAGCGCAAATCTAAGACGTCTGCACTAATATTCAACTTTTCGATGGCTGCTTTTGCCCAATGCACGCCCATTCCATAAGTAATGATGGATAAATCAGTCCCTTCTTCGGCTAGTACAGCTTCACCAATTTTTAGAGTATAATAATCATCTGGCACTTTTTCAGTGATGCTTCTGTAGAGTGCTTTATGCTCAAAAAACAAAACTGGATTGGGGTCTTCCAACGCCGCTAAGAGCAATCCTTTCGCATCATGCGGATTGGAAGGAAAGACCACTTTCAAACCTGGGGTTTTGGTAAACCATGCCTCATTTGTTTGTGAATGAAAGGGGCCAGCCCCTACTCCACCACCACAAGGCATTCGGATAACTACGTCTGCATTTTGCCCCCAGCGGTAATGCACTTTGGCGAGGTTGTTTACAATTTGATTGAAACCACAAGTCACGAAATCTGCGAATTGCATCTCGACCATCGCTTTGCATCCTTTCAAACTCAAACCTAATCCCGCACCGACAATAGCACTTTCGCAAATTGGGGTATTGCGCACGCGCATTTTTCCAAACTCCTTCAAAAAGCCATCTGTTATTTTGAAAACGCCACCATAATCTGCCACATCTTGCCCCATGATGACGAGGTTGTCATGCTTCTGCATGCTCTGTCGCAATGCATCTGAAATCGCATCTATGAATCGTTTTTCAGATTTTTTCTTGGATTTTGGAGCAATCGGTTTAGGCGAATAATCAGCGTAAATATCTTTTGTCTCTACTTCAACCGTACTCTCAGGAGCAGGATAATCAAAGATTGCAGGAAGTTGCGCTTCAATTGATTTTTTCAAATCCTTTTTCAAAGCTGTGATTTCTTCTTGAGAAATCAATCCCTCACCTATTAGGAATTGCTCGTAATTTTTGATGGGGTCTTTTTTCGCCCAAGCGTCCATTAGTTTTTTAGGAACGTATTTCGTGCCACTCGCTTCCTCATGCCCGCGCATGCGAAAGGTTTTCATTTCTATCAAAACAGGGCGTGGTTTTTTACGAAGGTCTTCCGCTATTTTTTTGATTTTGGTGTAAACTTCTAAAATGTTGTTTCCATCCAAAATGTGAGATTCCATGCCGTAGCCAACACCTCTATCTGCTAAGTTTTTGCAACGGTATTGCTCAGACGTTGGAGTTGAAAGTCCGTATCCATTATTTTCAATCACAAAAATGACGGGTAAATCCCAAACGGCTGCGACGTTCAATGCTTCGTGAAATTCGCCTTCACTCGTACCACCTTCGCCAGTAAATGCCAACGTAACTTTCTTTTCTTTTTTCAACAAATTGGCCATCCCTACTCCATCTGCCAATGACAACTGCGCTCCCAGATGTGAAATCATACCCACCACATTATAGTCCATTGTTCCGAAGTGAAAAGAGCGATCACGCCCCTTTGTAAAACCAGTCATCTTCCCCTGCCATTGGGCAAACAATCGCTCAAAAGGAATATTTCGAGTCGTAAAAACACCCAAATTTCGATGCATCGGAAAAATAACTTCATCTTCCTCCAAAGCAGCAGTACATCCCACTGCAATCGCCTCCTGACCAATACCAGAAAACCATTTAGAGATTTTTCCTTGACGGAGCAAAACGAGCATTTTTTCCTCTATCGCGCGTGGATAGACCAATTGGTGATAAAGCTCCAAAAGTTTGGATTTAGAAAGGCGTCCTTTTTTGTAGGTGATGTGTGGTTTTGTTAGCGTAGGCATGGGCTGAAATTTTGAAAACACGAAGGTATGGAAGTTATAGAATTAATGCTCAACAAGGTGCAATATTCGCAAACGACTTCCTGTTAGATTGTTTCAAATTCAGTACTAACTTACAACCGATAGTCCTCTATCCGTTCCAAAAAATTCTTTTTGTATTTTCTACCGATAGGCAATAGTTGATCCCCTATTTTGACCATATTTTCAGATAACAAAAGACCTTCGATACTTTTCAAATTAACGACATAGGCACGTTGAATTTTCACCAAAGATTTGCCCTGAATTTTCTCCATGAGTTTGATAAGGGAGGTTTTCACAAAATAAACCTTCTCGCCAACGAAAATATCGCAATAGTTTCGATCCGATTTGATATAGGAAATGTCAGTGGTTTTTACTTTAACCAATTCCTTATTCCTTTTTATAAATAAGAAGTCTTCATCCTGATTCTCGAGATTTAAGTAAGGATTAAAATCTAAGGTGCCTCGAAGTGTCAAAAGGTCGAAAGGCTTCACGAGGTAGGAAATAACAGAGGTGCCTTTTATGTCTTCATAGGTTTTTTCGTCTGACCGTCCAGTAATGAATACGATAGGGATTCCCTTATCCTTAATTTGATTTGCCGTTTTCACGCCATTCATATTCCCTTTGAGGTTAATGTCCATCAAAATCAGGGTAGGCGTTTTGGTTTTCAAAAAATCTAAAACACTTTGACCTGTTTCACAAATTCCAACAACTTGATGTCCCCACTCGATAATATTCTTTTCCAGCTTAACTGCAAAAACAAAATTATCTTCTACGATCAGTATGCGATGCTTGTCCATGGATTTTGATAGAGACGATTGAATGAGCGGGAATATTTGAAAAAATATTACTAATTTATGTAATTATTCAATTGTTTAAGGTACGAATCGGCATTTTCATGGTGACTAAAGTCCATTTGCCAATTTTAGTCTCTGCCGAAATATCACCTTCAATGAGATTCATTAGTTCTTTACAAAGGTGCATGCCGAGCGAAACGGTTGCAGTGGTAGCCTCTCCTCGATACTTTCTTTTTACATCAAAAAGATTTTCCAACTCTTCATCAGTCATACCAATTCCATTGTCTTTGATTTGAAACAAAATATTACCGCTTTCAATTTTCCCAATCAATTCAATTCGTCCTTCTTTTTTAGTGTATTTGAACGCATTCGTCAATACATTTCTGGCAACAATTTCAAGGAGTCTTTTATCTGTGGTTATTTGGATATCAGCATCACAATCAACTGACAAATCAATTTTTGACCGGTTCGCTAACGGCGTAAATGTATCGGTAACTTCTTTTATAAAATCGTTGAGATTAAACGTTGAGAAATCAATTAAGACCTCTTCTCTTTGCGCCAACGCCCAATTCAGCAAATTGTCCAATAGATGATGCAATTGCTTTGCTTCCAGTTCAATTTGATTACCGAGTTTTGATATTCGCTCTGGCTCATTTTTTTGCATCAAATAATTAATCGTTTCCGATAATTCCTCAAAGGCAATCACTGGATTGCGCAAATCATGGGCGAGAATGGCAAAAAGCCGATCTTTAGTCTCATTGAGATTTTGCAATTCTTTGGTTCTTTCATTGACGAGATGTTCAAGCCTTTCCTTTTCTTTTTGAGAACGATATTGCCGTTTTTTAAAGGTTCCGAAAAGGACTCCGAACAAAAGCAAAACACCAACGAACTGCCAAATCATTTTTTTGTAGAAAGGAGCTTTTACTTTCAGAGGAATCTCCATTTCACCATATTCATTCCCTTGATAGTCAGTTGCTTTTAAGCGAATGGTATATTTCCCAAAAGGCAAACGATTGAATTTTATGTAATTTTCCTTTTGAAAAATCCATTCCTCATAAAGACCTTCAATCTTGTAAGCATAGCGCGTGTAATTTGCATTTTCATAATTCAAAAGTGCAAATCTTAGATTAAATGAGTTGCTCCCAGGCTCTAAAACAATAGATTTTTTATTTAGGAAAATAGAGGTTTTATCTTTTTGTTTTAAAGTCTCAGAATCTATTTCATGAAAGCCAGTCACTACAAATTTGGAAATCGTATCTTTTTCTATCTCGGTAAAATTGTTTGGGTCAAATGCTGTAACACCATCCAATCCACCTAAGAACAATTTCCCATCATCATCTTGAAAATGAGAAGAAATATTAAACTCGTTGTGGTTGATTCCATCTGATTTCAAAAAGACATTGAAGGTTTCCTTTGCTCGATTAAATCGAGCCAACCCCCAATTGGTGGTAAGCCAAAAATTGTTTTTTCTATCTGGATAAACGGCCATTACATTTTCGTCAAGCAATCCATGATTCAAACCGTACTTTTTGACTTTACCCGTTTTGTGATTCCATTTTATCAATCCGCTCCCATAAGTCGCCAACCAAAAAACAGAATCTTCTCTCCAAAAATGCATGATTCTTAAATCAGGCATTGGATGATGCCAAGCAGTAATGCCTTCCTCTTTTTGAAGTACAAAAATCCCTTTTGAGGCAGCGCCCCAAATTCCATCTTCATATTCTTTAAACCAAGAAACTCTTTCTTTTGCAAGCTCACCAAATTCATTATATTTCTTAAAAACCTGAATAGAATCTTCTGCTTTATCAAAGATAAGAATGCCATGGTCTGTACCTACCCAAATATTGTTGGAATCATCTTTAAAGGGCACTAAGAAACCTTCCCCAGAGTAGTCTGCTCCATCACTTTTCTTTAAATAGATAGTGTCTAATTTCCCAGTCTTAGCTTCATATTTCTGAAGCATTCTTCCATAGGTTCCAAATAAATAATTTCCATTTCCCAACTTTGCTACTCCTCTGGTAGGAGGCAGAATTTCGTTTGAAACGCTGGAATAATTGCCTGATTTTGGATCAAAATCAAATATTCCTGGAGCTATCAAAAGTTTATCGGATTCGGTTTTATTAATTGCTCTTACACTAAGACGTTTTCCCTTTAACAGGTTTTGAAAAGGATTGGGTCTATAGGTCAAAAGATGAAGACCGTCTAAACCATAAAACCAAAATTTATTTTTTCGAGTAAAAAAACCTGATTGAATTGAGTGGTCTGGATAATCTTCTGCCAACTTCTTCGTAACAATTGTAATCTCTCCCGTCTCGGGGTGATACTTTTCTATAAAATCTTCATACTTAAAACAGTAAGACACAAATAAATAATAGGGCACAATCATATTTCCAACAAAGAAATCTTCATCTTGGAAGAAATGCGCTGGCAAAAAATCAATAGTTTCTCTCTCATTAAATAATTTGGTTTGCGCAGGAGACTTCATTAAATTATTGAAATTATACCAATAAACTTTTGAGTCTTTGAATATGGGAAGACAAAACATACTCGGTCTGATAATCAATTCGGTTTCATTTCCACTTTTAGCAATGAACAATTTTTCTTTTCCAAGAAAATAAACTTCACCCGTGCTATCGATTTGCAAAAAAGTGGTTCCAATTAGCTTTTCATCCTCGGCGACCTTTTCAAATTTTCCAGTATATTTATAAACCGCTCCAGTATTGGTCATCAAAATCAAAACCCTATTCGAGGCCCTTTCGATAGAAAAAATCTCAGCAGCAGGAACTGGCAGTTCATTCTTAAAAAAATCATCTAAATCGTGAATCTTAAAATCGGGGGTAATAATTGACCGCCAATCAATTTTTCTCGTTTTTCCTGTTATTTGATAGCCCACCCAAATATTTCCCTTGACATCCTCCTGAACTTGACTACACCGATTGGCAAAAAGGTTGGAGTTTTCTGTATTAAAAACTTTAAAATCATGCCCATCGAATCGATTCAAACCATTATCCGTAGGCAACCAAACAAACCCTTGAGCATCCTCATGAATCCATCTGATAAATCGGCTAGAAAGACCGTCCTTAGGTGTGAAGGTATTGAGATCAGATAGATATCCTTGGCCTTTCCCCGCTATACAGCAAAAAAGCAAAACAATAATTAACAACAAGGATGGTTTACTGGGCATTCCGATTTTAATACTTTAAAAATTGAAGGTAGGAATTCGACCAGAGAAAGGGGATAGTTCATGAAGTTGTTTAAGAATTCATGATTTCACGAAAGTGAGAAAATTTTATTCTGAATAAGGCGAAAACCACAGTCGATGCCACACAACTTCTTTGTCAAAAAAAAAATTCCCTATTAAAGAGGGATGTCTTTGATAAGGAACTCAAAATCAAAATTCTTGAATCAATCAGAAATTAGTTATCCTGAAGTAAAATTTTGTATTAAAAAGTGAATCATAGTGCGAGAACAGTCATTAGGTATTTAAGATGTTTGAAAATAGATTTCAAGCTGCAAAGCTGAATCTAAAGAACTTGATTTTGTAAAACTTATTCGCCGTGGCAATGATGCTATACCTCATAAATTTCACTTCATCAAAACCTTTAGGTGCAAATTCTCGCTTCAAAACTCCATTCTCGAACAATCGCATTACTAAGCAAATAAAACCAAAGTATTTGTTTTGACAACAAATCTCATCACATTAAAACTACAGACAACCAAAAATAGAGTACAAAACACAATTTTCTATTATATTTAATAAATTTATATTCGTTTTTAACCTATAGTTATTGGATAAAAAACCAGAGAAACTTTTCAGGCAACTTTTTTGCAATATCCTCTTTGGTTAAAAACATTATCATAGAAACATCGGGTTTTAAAGCTCGTTTTGTAATAACTTTGCCACGGAGCGTATTTTGAACATTTAGATCCAAATACCCTCCAGAACAATCTCACTTAAAACAACAATTGTGAAAAATTTACTTTTTCTTCTTTTTATAAGTCTTGCCACATTAGCAACTGCCCAACGTGGTTGGGAAGCAGGAGCGATGATTGGCGGCGCTCACTATTTCGGTGACTTGAATACCAGTGTCGATTTATCGTCTCCAGGGCCAATGTTAGGCTTGGTAGCTCGATACAATTTTGATGACCGTATCTGTTTGAAGTTTGGAGGTAACTTTTCTCAAGTAAGCGCCGACGATGCTAAATCAGAAAACGTATATGAGCAAGCAAGAAACCTCAGCTTCCGCTCTGACATCATGGAAGGAACTGCTCAGTTTGAGTTCAACTTCTTACCTTACAATCACGGCACACGTGACGAATATTTTGCTCCATACATCTTCGCCGGTTTCTCTGTTGTAAATTTCAACCCTACGGCTGAGTTGGATGGTACAACTTACGAACTGCGTTCACTTGGAACAGAAGGGCAATTTCAGGGCGAAGAATACTATTCTATTACCGGAGCATTTGCTTATGGCGGTGGTTTAAAAATTGATGTAAATTACGAGTGGAGTATCAATGTTGAAATTACTGGCCGTCAAATGTGGACAGATTACTTAGATGATGTAAGTACAACTTATCCAGATTTGGAAGATTTGGAGAGTTTAAGAGGTCCAACCTCCGCTGCACTCTCTGACCGATCAATTTTAGTGGAAGGTGTAAATTCAGAGCAAATTGGCCAACCAGGTCGTCAGCGTGGAGATAGTAAATCAAATGATCAATTTTTCTACTTAAGTGTTGGAATGGTTTACTACTTCGGTGATTTAAAATGTCCACCACTATTGAGATAGTCCTAAAGCACAAGTTCATCTCAAATTACTTTGCCATATTAACTCATTAGGAGTTTACCATAAAAAATAGTGATGACTGTTTTGTTGTTAAACTGTTGGACTGTTATTGCAACAGTTTAGCAATCCAACAGTCTCAACAATCATTTTCTTTAAGTGGAAAATTAAGAATAGAGATTATTTTAGTCTAAATCGAGACGACTCACCCTTTTGAATACACCATCCCAACGTGAGGAATTCCATCCTCCAAGTACTCCTCCCCTTTTGGCACAAATCCCATTTCTCTATAGAATTTATCAAGGTAACACTGGGCACTTATTTTTATCTCGCTTTGACCAAAAAGCCGCTCAATTTCTTCAATTGACTTTTTCATAATGGTTTTCCCAATGCCCTTTCTTCGTACTTTATCAGATGTGACTACTCTTCCAATGGAAGGATGATTTGGGTAAGAAATTCCTTTCGGAACCAGTCTTGTGTAGGCTATTAAATCGTTTTCAGCATCATAGCAAAGCAAGTGATAGCTTCTTTTGTCTTTATTATCAAGGTCTTGATAGACGCAATCCTGCTCTACTACAAATACCTCTGCACGAAGCCTCAGCATGTCGTAAAGCTCATCTGTACTTAAATCATAAAAGGGAACACATCGAAATCTGACCATTAGCAATTTTTACTTTAGGCCAAAAGTAAGAATATGATTAGAAACTTGCCATAATTGGTGAAGGTTGAAGCATACAGCGCATCCAGTCAGGAACCGGATCTCCTTCTTCCATTAGGAATTTCACTTCTTGATTATCATTCACCAAGTACTTCCAACGATGAGATTGTCCATCACCTGTCAGATAGTTTCCAAAAAGTAATTCAAATTGAAACTCCCAACCTTCGCTGGTTCTTTCAACCGAAATATCGTTTCCTTTTACAGAAGGAATACCCAAATCAACCTCAGCAATGCCATCAACATTGTAGAATTCATTGGCCACCGCTGCCATATTTAAGGGCTTACGAGAACGAATGGTAATCGCCTCTTGCTCAGCATTCCATTGATATTGTTTCTTGATAGCCAGATTATACTTCTGTAAAACATCATGAACGGCCTGATTGCTATCCTCGCCCGTTCGTTGACTTACCGTCTTGGCCCAAGTTTGATTTTTATCAAAAACAACTACTAATTGTTCGATAGCAGGATCAGGAAAGGTATGGATATTACACTCCGTAAGGCTGCGAGCTGTCTTATCTTTTTGATAGATACTTTTTAGAGAATTGTAGATTACCTCCACATTAGATGGCGGAATTTCTACTCCCATATACCTATAATCTTCAATTTGACCTTCTAGTCGAAGTGCCAATCGAGCGGCATCGCGTCGGTATTTTCTATCAATATGTTTTGGGAGATCTACTTCATCAGAAGCAGATTGGGAGGTAGCAGAGGGAAGAAAACATGTGAAGAGAACCGACACCAATGCGATTAATTTGAAATAATTTTTCATGTACGCGTTGGTTAATTTCTTATTAACAAGCACTAAATTTCAAAAACCGTGCAAGTTTTACGAAAAGAGGACTCTTTATCGTTGATTTCTGTTACTAGAAAAAATAGGGATATTCAAATAGCGATTTTATATAATCCTAAATGCGCGTTCTACTTTCAAAAATTTTCCCTTGTATTGGACTGTTGTAAGTAGTACAAATTCACCTCCACGCTTCATTTTTCTGACGAGTCTTTTCACGTTAGCATTAACGTCTCCACGGCTTTCAGCTTCTCTCATTTTTCTTCCTTTTTTGTAAACGACAGTTAGTTCTACGACCTGTAAATTATTCCCCAAGGCATCTCTGACCATTATTTCATCATCCAAATTATCCATCAAGTCTTTTTTGGTAATGCCCTCAGAGGTCAGTGTTCCCCAAGTCAATTTCATATCATTTTCAATACCACTATTTTTCAAAGAGAATTTGATGGGAAGGTTCAGTAGTACCTTGACGGGTTCTTCATCCATATAGCCTGGTTCCCAATGAGGCATGTTTTTTACAATTTCGAGCGCTATATCTCCACAGCCTCCTCCAATGTCTCTGACCAACTTAGGATTCGTGATAGCTCCAGTTTCGTCAACAACGAAATCAATGTAAACTGTCCCTTCCAACCCTAAAGCCTTTGCCTTTTCAGGATAGCGTAAATATTCAGAAATGTAAACGACTAAATTTCGGTTAGAACAATGTCTTTTGTCCTCGGAGCCTTCTTCTAAATCTTTACAGCCTTGAAAGTATGGCATTTGGTCAACAAGTTCATAGACATCGTTTTGGTTAGTCTGCGCGGACAATGCACAACTACACACCATTAGAAGTAGAAAAAAATATCTCATAGTTTGATTGCAACAAAGATTTTGCCTCTAAAATTAGAGCCAATTTTAATTAAAACAAAAATTGTACGAAACGGGAGGTAAGTTTGGTGGTAGGAAATTAAAAATACAAATTAAATCTATTTGTAATAAGAAAGCAAACTTCAAGATCAAAAAAGCCCTTGAAGAATGATTCTTCAAGGGCTTTTCAGATAAAAATATCCCGTTTATTTATTTCCAAAAGTAACTCTTGCCCCCGTTACCAATGAGAAGCTACTAATTCTATCTTGATTTGGACCAAGGCCATTGTTGAAGCCAGGAAGCATGTAAGCTTTGACACTTGGCTGCATAAATATGCTCCAACGTGGGTTCAGTAAATATTCAGCTCCAAGTCCTAAGTTTGCCGTGAAGTAGCTGTTCTCTTCAAAACTTCCGCCCTCAAGCAATCCATCTTTAAATTCTTTTTCTTCCAATTTAGGAGCCGGCTCACCAGGAGAAGCAAACATGAATAAATCTGAAATATTGGAACGGTCATAATCAGCCAACAAGGCGATGTGCATGGAGGTACCAGTCTGAGCATAAAACTTCCAACGTGTTTTGTTAAGGTAAGAATATCTGAAATTCAAGGGAATTTCCAACATATTCAATTGAATTCTATCAAATTTTACTGCGATTGGAGGCCCAGGCAAGCTATTCAAATATTCAGTAGGAATACGTGGCTCATAATCTTTTCGAGCGTAAATACCACCCGTAACAACTTCTACATTTTTATTTTTAAAACCAATCGTCACCCCTGCCTGATATCCTTCTGACAAACGGCTATACTGTTCTAATTCAAAAATTTCGTCGTAAGGCGTCTCAATATAATTAAAATCGCTGCCCGCAAACATACTCACCCGCACTTGCTTGATTGGAGAGAAAATCTTTGCCACCAAAGATTTGCCCTTGAATTTTTTCTTTTCAAAGTTAATCTCACTCAATGGATCATTATCAAGCGAATTAATCTCCGCCAACAATTTTCTGGAATCGAATTCTTCTTCTGGCGCTACAGCGGTAATTTCGGCAATTGCAAATTCTTGTGGCGGATCAATCAAAGCCACTTCTTGTTGCGTTATGGAAGTTTGGTTAAACACCACTTCGGAAGTAGATTTAACCACAGGAGTAATTTCAGTATTTTTCTTCTCTCTAATTTCTTTCTTAGCTGTATTCTCTACGATCAACCTCTCAGTTGTTGAGTTTTCAACATGCTGCTCTTTTTTCTTTAAAAAGAAAGCATCTCGATATTCTGCTAATGCGTGTTTTTTATTGGCAATTTTTTCTTTGATGTTTTTGAAAGAGCCATTTACCTGATTCGGGAAATGATTTACCAACGTAAAAATCGCCAAGAGAACTAAGGCAATTTCTGCCACTTTATATCTAAGTAATCTTCTACGAAGCGAGAATTCTTGTTTTATTCTTTCAGCCATTACATCCCAAGAAGCGGCTGTAGGTTTTGGGTTTTCAACTTTATCCAATTGAGATTTAACAGCTTGGTCAAACTCTTCTATTTGTTCTAACTCCCCACTCAATTCTGGATCCACCATCATTTTGCCCATGAGCATATCCCACGAGTTGTCATCATAGTTGGCTTTGAAGTCACCTAAGGCATCCCGTATCTGATCGTCAAAATCGTTATTAGCCATTATTCTGTACTGCTATTTTCCTTGTTTATTTAATGTGTCTTCTTGTTCTCTGCGATATAAAAATCCGCTTGTTTGGTCAACGCTATTTGAAGTTTTGCTCTTGCTTTTACGAGATTGGAACGCGAAGTGCTTTCTGTAATGCCCAATTTCTCAGCAATTTCACGATGAGAATATCCTTCAATGACATAGAGATTAAAAACGGTCCGATAAGCAGGAGTTAAATCCTGAACCGCGGAAAGAATTTCTTTCTCTGTGTACTGACTGATCGCATCTACATCGTAAGAACTAACTTGGTAAGCTTGATCGAGATCTTCGGTTCTACGTCTTATATTTTTACGATAAAAATCAATTGCTTGATTTACCATAATGCGTCGAATCCAAGCTGAAAGGGAGGTGCCAGGTTGAAATTTCGAAATATTTTTAAAGATTTTTATAAACCCTTCATGTAGGATATCCATCGCATCTTCTTGGTTATTAGAATAGCGAAGACATACACCCATCATCGGGGAATAAAATTCTTCATACAGCTTTTTTTGAGCCCAAAGCTCTTTACGAGCACAAGCTTTCAAAAAAGCTTCTTCTGAAAAATCAAACGGCAAAGAAATATTCATAACCGGTTTCATACGCTAAAAATACTTCGCAGTATTCGTATCTCCAAATCATTCCACTCTTAGCTTACTGTTAAAGTTAACGAGGATGTCGGGCATTGTGCTGCTTTGTGTTAAAAAGAACGGTAGATGAATGACGGCCGCTTCGCTGACGGTGGACAGAATTAAGCGCGACCTTTGGTCGCTAATTACCGTCAATCGTCAGTCGTCAGCGAAGCGGCCGTCATCCGTTTACCGTTATATAATCTCTGGAAATTCATCCTCTCGCACCTCCTTTGCATTTCTTTTTAGGGTGGAAAGTCGCGTCACTTTCATTGTATCGATACCTTCTGTTACTTTTTTTAGAAAAGCTGCATCAATTTGCTTTTTGACATCTGGTATAGATTCAATGCCTTGGCCATCATCAAATTTATAGGTCTGTTCCACTGTTCCATCTTCAAACTTGACTGAAAAGCGATTACCATTTTTGAAAATGGTGATTTTTAAAGTTGGATGCTGAATGTCGCCAACGATTCTCATGATTTTTCCTTTTTGATGTGTTGAGTGAGCAACTGATAAATAGCTTTTAAATCTTTATCTTTTTTCAAATATTCTAAATGTCGTTGAATGGTTTCATCATCTCCCCTTACCGCTGGGCCAGTTTGCATGGCATTGGGATTAGCATTCCGAATTTTATTCGCTGTTTCTAAAATCAGAGGCCGCACCAAGTCAAAGGGCAAATCTTCTTTTTCTAAAATTTCTTGCGCAATAGCGAAAACGTGATTGGAAAAATTATTGGCAAAAACGGCGGCAACGTGGGCAATTCCTCGCTGCTCATCATTCAAAAAATAAACTTTCTGGCTGATAGCATTTGCTATCTTTTTCAAAAAATTCAAATCGGATTCATCGCTGGCATGCAAACAAACTGGAATTTGTGACCAAGCTGGTTTTTTATGAATATTGAAAGTTTGCAAAGGATAAAAGACCCCAAACCGCTTAAAATGTGGCTCAATCACCGTGCTTGGTGTCGAACCTGAGGTGTGGGTGACCAATGAATTTGGGTGAATTATTTTTGACATCTTCTTGGCCACAGAACCTATAAAATCGTCATGAACCGCTAAAATATACAGGTCGGCATCTACTCTAATTTTTTTCAAATCATTGGTAAAATCAGCTTTAATTGCCTTACCCAATTTTTCAGCTTTTTCAGCCTTTCGGCTAAACACTTGCACTACGTTTTGCCCTTTTTGAAAAAGGCGTTTGCTCAATTGAGTTCCCATATTTCCGGAACCAATGAGTACGATAGAAGGCCGATTTTTTGACTGCTTTTTCAAATAAAAATTTTCGTAAAGATGAAAAATGAATAGTTAGCCACCAATTTTAATTTCACGTGCATCTTTCAAATACAATCGCGCGATTTTTCTTTTCAATTTTTTGAAGTTCTCAAACTACTTCATTCACGCTCTAAATCAGTTGAATATGAAAAATCAAAAATTCAAAGGTGATGCTATTAATGCCAGTTCAATGGCAGACATCGCATTTTTACTCCTCATCTTTTTTTTAGTTACGACAACTATTGTCAACGATCAAGGTATTTTGGTCAAACTCCCTCCCTACATCGAAAATCAACCCCCAGTTGACATTCCAGCTAAAAACGTCTTTTCAGTAAAAATCAATGGGCAAAATGAGCTGTTGGTTGATGGGCAACGCATTGAAATTTCAGAACTGCGCCAATCCACCAAAGACTTCATCATGAATCCAGAACAATTGGATACGCGACCTTCCAAGCCCACCAAAGCGGTCGTCTCTCTGATGAATGATCGGAATACTTTCTACGCGACCTATTTGTCTGTTTACAATGAGTTGAAAGGAGCCTACAACGAACTATGGGATGAAATGGCGCAACAGCGTTTTCAAGCTGACTATGAGCAACTCACTTTTTCACAACAGAAAGAAATAAGGCGGGAAATACCTTTGGTAATTTCAGAAGCCGAGCCTACGGATTTTAATTAAACAACTTCATAGTAAAGCCACAGATTATCACTGATTAAGCGGATTAATATACAAATTTTAATCGGTGCATTCAGTGGAAATCCGTGGCTTTCTAAAAAAGATACCACCGAAATATTTCAACAGTCTTTAGTTTCACTTTTCTATCTAATAAATAGTGATTTTACTAACCTTTAGAAGTGAAGAAACCTTGTTTTATGTACCTTTGACTCGCTCTTCAAGATTCTTTAAAAAACTTCGTAATCTAAGCCAAATAGAAATTTTTCAAAGAACGAATAAAACTTAATGTTTCTATGAGTAAAATCATTTCTCTCTCGGTGAGAGATTTCGGTGTTTGGTTATCAGAGCATGGCCTTGACAAAGGCTTTGTTATCAACCTGGATGACCAGATCTATTTATCTTCTCCACAACTAAGCGAACTTTCAAAAGAAATCACTTCCTCGTCCGATTATCAAAATCACGAAGGCATATTTTTCCAATATCAGAAAGAAACAGAGTCTCTTTTTCTGGCCGCAATTCATCGTACTGTAAGGGGCCCCGGACAGGGAGGAACGCGTTTTCGCCAATATCCTTCGTTTGATAATTTAATGACCGATGCGCTGCGACTTTCAAAAGGCATGACGGATAAAAATTCGCTGGCAAAAATCAATTGGGGTGGTGGAAAATCAATCATTCATTCGGAGCATAATCCAAAGACTGTATCAAGTGAAATCAGAGAGAAAATTCTCATTGGTTTTGGGCAGTTCATTGCGAGTCTAAACGGAGCCTATATTTGCGCTGAGGATATGAATATTTCACCTGAAGATCTTGGCGTTATTCATTCAGTGAATCGTTTTACTAACTGTGTTCCTAAGGCAATTGGGGGTTCTTCCAATCCAAGTTTCTTCACCGCACGAGGTGTTTTTGCAGGACTTGCTGCTGGTTTGCAGTTTTTGGATGGTAAAAATGACCCACAAAACATTGACTTGTCTGGCAAACACATTTTAGTACAAGGTGCAGGTAATGTTGGTTTCAATGTCATCAAACACATCATTGATCACGGTGGCCGTGTTTCCGTTTTTGAACCTTACCAACCAGCAGTAGAACGATTGATTGATACGTTTGAAAATATAAATATTATCCAAAATGCTGATGACATTTATGATATAGAAGCAGATGCTTTTTCACCCAATGCAATTGGGGCAATTTTGGATGATGTAACAATTCCTCGTTTGAAGGTAAAACTAATAGCAGGTGGAGCCAATAATCAATTAAAAGATCCAGTGAAGCATGCGAAAATGCTGCAAGAAAGAAACATCACGTATGTACCAGACTTTTTGATTAACAGAATGGGAATTGTGAATTGTTGCCAAGAGCATTATGGCTATTTGCCAGAGGCCATTGAAGAACGATTGATGGAAATTCACCCAGAAGTAGTTGAGTTGCTTCAACTTTCTCAAAAGGAAAATACTTCCCCTCAGTTCAAAGCACTTGAAATGGCGACGGAACTTTCATTTGTTCCGCACCCAATTCTTGGTCATAGAGGAGCAAAGATTTTTAGGTATTTGATGAAAAATCCAGAATCGGTTTGGTTCACGAAAAATGATGAACCGGCTATGGTTTAAACCTATCGCGATCTATTTTGAGAATTGAAAGTGGAGAATTGAGAATTCACGAGTGGATTTCTACACTTTCAATTCTCAATTCTCCAATTCAAATTACGAATCAACTTGAATTAATTTCTCCGCTCTCGCACCCACCCTTCTGAATTTGCGTACGATTGCAGCAATTTCGAAAGACCAATCAATCTATCAGGAATCTCATAGCGAAGTTTTATCTTCTTCATCTCACCATTCTTTGAATATGCCAAGTGAATGGCCGGCAGGTCAGAAACATTGCCATCATACTCATCTTTAAACGACCAAAAGTCATTCGCTTCAAATGAATTAAATAGACTCTCCGTTTCTTTCTTCGTAAATTTCTTTTCTTTAACGCCTTCTACAACCGTAAATCTTTCTCCTTTAAACGTCGCACTCCCATCCTCCATAATTTTAAAACCATAAACGGGACATTTCCCATAGCAACCCGAAGTTTGGATTGCGATAAAATCACCTTCACCTGAAGTTGTGGCAGTCGAGTCATCACATTTTTGACTCATCATGATGATTGACAAAGACAATAGGAATAGATACTTTTTCATATTCACTAAATTTAAAAGTTAATGACAATGAGCAATTAGATTAGGTTTTATAGAATTTTTCATAGCGCCTTGCTTCAGCAAGGTGTTAATATATAGACCAAACTGGCTTTAGCCGAAAATGAGACAAATGTTCAGCTAAAGCCTTTTGAATTCAATCCATTTGGCACCAAGCTAAAGCATGGCGCTATGAAATCGAAAAAACTGAACTATTAATTTTCAACCCTGAGCCACATAGTTTAGTTTAAATCTAAAAATGCAGATTTCTTTCCATTCGATTGCAAAAACTGCTGCCCAGTTTCTTTTAAAGTTTCTTCAATAGGCGTGTAAGCAAAATCAAAAGCAGCTTTCGATTTATCATTTTTATACTTAAAAAAATGCTTCGTCGTATTGGCGTTTTCTTTGGTGTAAAGTGGACTGGCACCCGTCAGTTTTGATCGAATCCATTCTAAACGCCAAGCGATTTGGCTTAATAATTCAGAAATGGGTCGATGAGGAATTTTGGCATTTGTTGAAGTCGCGATTTGCTGAAATAGATTTTGGTAACTCATATTTCCTCCATTCAAAACATATCGCTCTCCCAATATATCGCTATTCATCAACTGAATCATAAACCGCGCAACATCACGCACATCTACCACCCCTGTTCCCCCTTTCGGGTAAAAAGGAAAATTCTTCGATAGTGTTGTAAACATTTTAGGTGTACCAGCATCCCAAAATCCACTACCCATGATGAGTGATGGATTAATCATTGCAGCGGGCAAACCTTCTGCGATTCCACGCCAAACTTGCATCTCAGATTTGTACTTACTTTTTGCGTAATTACTATTCAAATCATTGTGTTCCCAAACTGCATTTTCATCAACGATATCATTGTTTTCAATACGCCCCAGCGCAGCGATTGAGCTGACATGCACCAACTTTTCAATGTTTTTGGAGAGCGCAACATTAACCACATTCGCAGTACCTTGGTCGTTAACTTCCATCATTCGTTTCTTATCTTTTGGTTGAAAAGAAACCATCGCTGCACAATGATAAATCTGTTCTTTTCCTTCTATCGCTTCTTCCAAAAACGGTACATCCAAAATATCTCCTTCCAGCCAATTGACCTTATCTTTTATTGGCAAAACCAAATCCATCGGGCTGTTCGTTCGCTTCATGGCGAAGATTTGGGTATAACCCATTTTCACCAAATAACGCAGGAGGTACGAACCCAAAAAGCCCGTTGCCCCAGTTACCAAAATTGATTTATTGAAATTTGCCATAAAGGCGCAAGATACTATACTTCGACGTCAATATTCCTCATAAAAGACAATTTACGCTCCGTCATCTCAAACGCACAGAGATACCCCAGCCCTTCTCTTTTGAAAACACAACCGCCATCAATATCAATCGCAGGTATCTCCTCTAAGGTTCTGAGACTTCCCATGATTTCCAACTTGGTAGCTGGCGTATGACCATGCACAATGATTCGACCATTGAGCCAGTCTTTATCAATATTATCATACCAACCCCTAATCCAAATCATCGAATCAATATCACTCATAACTTCCGTAGCATTGAAATTGAGTCCAGCATGCACTAAAATGTATTCATCCACTTCCGTGAAAATAAAAAGTTCCTTTATCCAACTACGATATTTTTTAGGAATATCATGAATACCTTTCACTCCAAAACTATCCAGGGTTTCTTGATCATCGAAGTAATGGCTACCTGGCCCTTCCAAAAGTGCTTGAACAAACAAAACCTCATGATTGCCCATCAAGCACTTTACAAAAAAGCCCTCTGCTTGCAACTGCCAGATGTAGTCAATCACCCCTTTTACATCAGGTCCGCGATGAAAGTAATCGCCCAAAATATAAAGCTCATCTCCTTTAGAAAGATTGATTTGCTCAACAAGTGCCTTGAAAGTTTTGGCACATCCATGAATGTCTGAAATTGCGTATTTTTTCATTATTTCTATTTTTTTAGGAGCCAGGTTTCAGGAGCGGGCTTCACCGCTTTCCAGGTTTCAGGTTCGACTCGCCTGACTCCTGAAAAGGAACGAAGGCCATCCTAAGACCTGACACCTAAGTTAAGTGGAGCGTCCGGGAGTCGAACCCGGGTCCGGAGGAAGTCCGCCTGCCACTGCGCAGGAAGAACAGGACTTGGTCACTGTGGCCGTCAATGCCTGTTCGCTAACTCACCCGTCGATGCCAATTTACACCCCATGTTTTTATATCGACCCCTTACGGAAAGAGAAGTCATCTCTTTTGAATGTGCTCTCTTTGAAAACTATTCTCCTCTTTCGTCAGGGGTTATTTTTTAAGTGCAAGAACAAATGCAAGTTGTGGTACCTGAATTTGATTCTTGCACTTGAACTTTATTTGGTTTTTTGGAGGGGCGGAGCCTTTTCATGTTCAGCTCCGCCCAAGTCGTATGCGAGCGTTCGGTCGAATGTCAAACCTCCAGCTCATAAATAAATATTAGCCAATTTGAAAGTTGATGGCACTTTTGCACATCAATGTTTGTTAATAAGGTTAATTCACGATTCCTTTAGCTTGGAATCAAAAGCGTTTGAAATATCAAAACAGCTTCTCTTTGGGTAGTCATAATTGCCTGCCATTTTCTTGACAGACTCAAGCTGTCAGTACTGGTAGGCAATGCACAATCGTATTCGATGCATTGTTCATTTTTTAATAAAAGAGGTAATATAAATTGCGTGATTATTTTCAAAGCCATAGAAACATCGCAAAAGACTTATTTAGTTCCATCATGTTACAGAAAATTTTAATCTTCAAATAATTTTTTAAAATCCATCTTCATAACTCACTGAAAAACAGAAACTTAAAAAGAAAATGTGAAAAATATTTCTTTTGAAAAAACTTAAAATACTTTTGTGCATTATACATTCACTCATTCCTTCATTTTAAAATTCACTCATTAATAATATGGCTCTTACCGAATCCAACATGCTTCCAATCGGCACTCAGGCACCTGATTTCACATTACCTGATACTGTTTCTGGAAAATCAATTTCGCTTAGCGATATAAAATCTGATAAAGCCACCG
Organism: uncultured Saprospiraceae bacterium; assembly: GCA_937924495.1. Taxonomy (GTDB): domain Bacteria; phylum Bacteroidota; class Bacteroidia; order Chitinophagales; family Saprospiraceae; genus JAGQWW01. Next base: position 549 of record CALDSS010000101.1, on the reverse strand, counting down.
TCGTGATGTTTATCTGCAATCATTGCCCGTATGTGATTCATGTAAATAAAGAATTGGTGAGGCTCGCTAAAGAATATCAAGAGAAAGGTGTTTCATTCGTAGCCATTAGTAGTAATGATGTTGAAAATTATCCGCAAGATGGGCCTGATAAAATGAAGGCACATGCCGCAGCGGTTGGATATCCGTTTCCGTATTTATATGATGAGTCGCAAGATGTAGCTAAGGCTTACGATGCTGCTTGCACACCCGATTTCTATCTTTTTGATGGAGATATGAATTTATCTTATCGAGGAAGATTGGATGGTTCTTCGCCAGGTAATGGGCAGCCGCTTACGGGTGCAGATTTAAGAGCAGCAATTGATGGAGTTTTGAATAGTGGAGCAGCAACTGAAGTTCAATATCCAAGTATGGGATGTAATATTAAGTGGAAATAAACTGTCTTCTTTGTATCTTTGATAAATTCTAATCATCAAAATTATGACTGCTTTTTTAGAAAAAAGGTTGTTGTCTGTAAAAGAATACCACAAAATGGGAGAGGTTGGTATTCTT
>CALDSS010000100.1 GCA_937924495.1 uncultured Saprospiraceae bacterium | reverse complement strand
ATTCATCAATGATAGACATATTCGTCGCATTGAAATTGAATTTTAGTGATTTGGCAAAATCCCAATTCAAGCTATAATCTCTATCCCAAATGAATTTCTTTTCGTAGAAAGTATTGAACCGTTCATTAGCTCCTGCAAATCGTCTTTTCACTCGGTGGTGATCTCTATCAATAGAAGTTCCGAAAGTGAACGATTGTGGAAGCGGATTGAAATTAAACTCTGAAAGGAACTTCAGATACTTATCCTTTTTAATCAACTTCTTGAGCGGACGAACCGGTTTTGCTTTTAAATTCCAAGAATAATCAAGCGTACCGTAATGATCCTTTATTTGAGACAATTCAGTTTTCGGATCTGAGTCATTCCGCTCGGTGTAGGCATAAGAGGCTGTGAAATTTGAAACATCCCACGGCATCGGCTTTTTATCGGAATTCTTTTTCCTATCAATCTTCACATTGGTCAAGTTGATAGTTTTGATTTCTGACTTTGTCAAAACAGTATCCAAAAGAGTGGGAATATCCTCGGAGAGTTCTTTCAAACGATCGACCTCAAGATCACCTGTATTTGGATCAAATCGAGGAGTAGAAACCAGATTGGAATATTGCGCTAACAGAGGCAACTTCACTCTTGATTCCTCACCGAAGAATCTACCCAATTCAAACTGAGCGGATAAGTCATATTGTCTTAATTCCTCTTGGTTTCTTTGAATCAATTTTTGGTCAATACCTCCATATCCAATTCCACTATAATTAAGAGAAGCAGTTAATTGAGCAAAATCTGCCATTGAAATATCCATACGAGCCAAACCGGCTACTCCACCGCGTTCATCCAATCCGTTGACTCTCAATTCATTCACCCAAATCTGTGCACTATGGGGCACTCCATCATTCAATTCATTTCGCAAGCCAATCATGATTCCTTTCACATTTCCAAGATCCGGATTACCCTTTACTCGAATTCTTCCATCTGGCAAGGCACCTTGGTCATCCGATCGGGGCACATCGACCACGTATTCGGCATTAAAAGGAAAGGCGTCCAAATTTCTCTGAACCTTGACCTCTTTCAATTCATCAAATTCGAAATCGAAGTTATTCTCCCTACGCCAAACCTCTCTGGAGAAGGCCAGCAGATCTAAATCGGCATCAAGCGTTCGGTCACGAGAGAAAGTTAGCGGTATTTCATATTCATAAAAATTATCTTCAAAATCACTTCCAAATCGAATAAAAGCGGATAGTTCTCCGTCCTCAATCAAGGGATCGTTTAGGTAATCTAACTCCGCATGGACAAACATTCGCATCCTATCATAGAGTCGTAAATCGTTTCTCGACAGTTTATAAATCCCTCTGGAATCTCCATCTTGAAGTCCTTGCAACGTGATGGCAATTGATTTTTCATCCTGCAACTGCCCAGGCTGGAATCCTCCGATCGTTACCTCTCGTTGAATACCTTCGGGCATTACATACCTAAAAGGAACACGAGTTGAGTTTTCCTCAATACCCACATCCGTAATATTAAAATTCGTAGGCGGGAAGAGGTCAGGAGAATTCGGACCATCTTCTTTTAAGGAACGTTTATACTTTCGCCATTGACTTCTCGTCAATTTCATATCTACCATGGCAAAAGTTGTCTCCGCCTCAAAACCATGGAAGAACATTCTAATAAATCGAATCGAACGGAAATCTTGAATTCCTCCAACTGCTGCTTCAAAATCTGCAATTGGGATTTGGAAGTTGTACCAAATTCTATAGACTTCATTAGCTCCACTTCTAACCATCACCGAATCCCGAACATATTTATTGAATTTGATTCCTAATGGTTCATTAGGATCTTGTTCAATTGGAATTCTATATTGGAAATAGGCTTCCGCTTCATTCAAAGTTCCATCATCATTCAAGTCTTCCGTATCTGGTCGTAGTCTTGATGAGAGCGGTTGTCTATTCCCTTGATTGACTGGTGAATTTCCCTCAGGATTATTGAATTTCTTATACTTATCAATAACCAAATTATTCGTTGGTTGATTCAAAAAAGATTCAAAATTATCATTAGAAGGGTCTGAGAATAAATCATCAAAAACGTCACTCCTTAAGCCATCTCTACTTTTATCAAGAAAACTTTTAAAATAATCTTGTTCTTGTACATCAGTCAACCCATCCAATCCGATATCTTGTAATTCTCGACTTGCTTGATCATTGTCAAAAGCTTGAAGAATGGGATCTTTGGCTGGCACCCTACCCCAAGCTGTATTTTCTGTTCTACGATCTGTATTATTGGTCGCACCCGGCAATCCATTTTCGTAGGAAAGTCTCGAATCACGCAGGGCATCTTCTGAGATATTTCCAATATTGATGTAAATATCTCCTTTCTGCCGATCTGCATCTGGCGAAGGTTGTCCAACAATACTATCGTTCAAATATGGACTCAACATCCAAAATTCAATGAACTCAACATTATTGGCCTCAAAATCATTATTTTCGATGTTACGAGTGATACCAGCCCACCTTGAACCAGGATCTCTAAGATCGCCATTTGTATTAACTCCAGCAGAATATGGTGTACCTCCATCAACTGATGGCAAATCAAAATTGTAAGGCCCTCTAACCGTGGGATTATAGTTGATTATCAATGGGCGAGTAATATTTTGGAAAGATTGTCTTTGCCCTTCACGGAAAATTTCTGTAAAGTTTACCTGATCGGTATAGGGGCTCCTATTCTCATTATTTCTTGCCGTTTCATCTACCAAAAACCAATTCAGCAACGCCCGATTCACACCAGGAGCAGTCCCTTGTTCACTTGCTTCAGGGAAAAGTGGATTGTTGTTGGCGTTATCATTTCTTGGTGTACTGGCTAAAACCCATTCCTGTAGCGCAGCAGCAGAAAGGGTCAATTCTGGAAATGCACCTTCAAAATCATCAATCATCACAACTCCTCCGCTGTCATCCCCCGTACCTTCATTGATGGCACGTGAGTGACCCGGCTGAATGGCTGCCGCCTCCGCCATGACATTAATACTTGATTCTACTTTTGTATCAATAAAAGGAAGTGCATCTACCATTTTTGTGAAAATTGGCACTTCTTTCCCCCAATTAAAATCTAATCCATAAACTCGGTTATTGATAGGATCGTCTCCAATATTTACTTTTTGTGTAAACGGTCTTTCAAAGAGATGCATGTAAGTTGCCCCGATTTGGAAATTTTCACTAACGTCATAATCTGCCCTCATTCCAATCAGGTTTTTCTGTTGGAACCCGAAAAGCGACCTATCTTCAAAAGAAACTCGAATTGGTACTCCAGATGAAATGTAGGCATCATTTAAAATACGAACTCGACCAATCGTGTAATCTACCTCATAATCGATTCCTTCTTTCAAAACAGCGCCACCTGCGGTTACCCGCAAAGAGTTTCTCGGAATATTGATTGAATTCAATTGAATCTCATTCGAAACTTCTGATTTGAAAATACCCCTCATCACAAATCGGTTTTTATCAGGATACTCTCGCGCTCTTGTTACGGTAGAATCATAAAGAATAGTATAGGAATATCGTTGATCAATCAAAGGAGCCCTTTGCTGAATTTCCGGATCTGAATTGTTTCTAAAAATATTAGACAAGGAAGAACCAAAAGGTTCTAACAAAGGAAACATGACTCGGCCATTTCGAGGCTCAATCGTGATTCCTGGCACAAAATCAAACTCCCCATCGGGGCACGGATCATTTTGAGAGTTTAGCCTATCTAAATTGAAAAGGCTTACCAACGGAACATCAAAAAGCCCAGTTTCTACTGGTAAAAATTGCTTTTCACCAATTCCTGGTTCATCATAAAATATTCCAAACTGAAAATCATCAGGATTTACATTGTACGCACCAATGTTGTAAACATTTTTCATCATCAAATCCCAAAGTGGAATATCTACTCGCTGAGTAGCACTTTTAAGCATTTTTGTGAAAACTACATTTTGTGTAATGGTGGTATCAATTTCTCCTGTCTGCTGGTTTCTACTATCAACACCAAAGGTTGCAGGTGGTACTTTATTTGAAAATTCTCCAACTTGGAAAATTTCGCCATTGTAAGAATATTGGTAAGAAACACCAATAATGTGATCTGGCTGAACGGGTACTCGTAAAGAAACAAATCCTAATTCTGGATTGACAACATAATCTTGGCCTTCCCGAAGGATTCTTGCTCTAATTTTTTCAAAATCTCTCGACTGCTGCAAATTAAATGGCGCTCGTTGTAACTCAAAAACCGCATTATCAATTTCACGAACCCGATCGTTCATCGTTACTCGGTCAAATAAATCATTTGCGGAGTTATCGGGCAATGAGCGGCTGTTAAAATCTTGAGGTGGCATTGGACTTGGAGTCGTATTGGTATTTCCAATTCTATCTGCTTCCCCCAAATCGGTAAATGCAACAATATCCACCAAATCAGTAGGATCTTGCACGCGTTCTCCGGTAAGGAAAACTTGAATTCTTTCTATTTGAAAAACATTACGAATGACTGGCAAATCTGCCAATGATTCTTCAAAAACATTTCTATTATAATGAGAAAGGAAAAAGTGTCTGTTTTCCTCATATTCATCTGCATACACCTCATATTCTTGAAATTGTGCTCCACCTTGAACGGTCAGTTCTTCTCTATCCGATTTTTGCTGAGCAACAATCGTGGACAACCTCAAATGCCCCCATTTGGTATCCAATCGAATACCAAATAAACTTTGCGCACCTTGAATCAAAGTCCCCTGAAGTGGTAAACTTACGTCCCCCGCCTCAATATTTTGAACAATATCATCTTCGGTAAACTGCGTCGGGTCGTACTGAATTTTCATTTGATTATCGAAATCAAATGTCGGTTCAGAATTATAGTTGAAATTCAAGTTTAGTTTTTCACCGATTTTCCCCTGAACACTCATATTGATGCCCATATCAAAATCGAAAATACTATTGGTCTGTTGACGAATCGTCAAACCTGGATCCTTTCTACGGCTATAATTCCAACCAAAAGTCAAATCAATACTTCCTTGAGGACGGATATCCACTTTAGTTCCGCCAAAAAGTCTATCGACTAAATTGTCTTCAATATTAAACCTCGAAACTGGATCAGCAATACCCGATGAG
>CALDSS010000099.1 GCA_937924495.1 uncultured Saprospiraceae bacterium | reverse complement strand
AAATCCTAACACAACCAACGATGTGATTCAAGCAGATTGCTCGTGTGCGGGAACTACCCTACCGCCTCCAAATCCTTGCGCCAATGCAGGCGGTGATGCCGATGGCGACGGTATCTGTGCTAACGAAGATTGTAATGATAACAATCCCAATATTTCGCGAACGGGTGACGCTTGCGATGACGGAAATCCTAACACAACCAACGATGTGATTCAAGCAGATTGCTCGTGTGCGGGAACTACCCTACCGCCTCCTCCCCCAAGCGGAAGTTGTCGAACAACTTTCCAATTAAATGGTAATGTGGTTTCAGTTTCACCACTCGATTATAGGCACAATTTGGTCAATATTTACGATGATAATTTTACTATTATCGAAAGTTGTCAGGACTGGGACGTGGTTTGCAACAGCTCCGAAGACTTCGTATTGCCAGCTACGGGTCTTTACTTCATACAAATCCAAACCTTCTCCGATTGGAACAATCAAGTTTGTAATATTTTCGAAGCCCTTGAAGTGAATATGATTCCGGGATGTGAAAATGTAACGGATGGAGGATTGATTATAGGAGATGAAACCATTTGCAATATAGATATACCAAGTCCAATTACTTCAGCTGCTTTTCCAACTGGTGGCACCGGCACCATGGAATATCAATGGGTTAGTTCAACCGATTTTTGTCCATTCAACATTGGTGATGCCATACCAGGAGCCAATCAATCCACCTATACTCCTGGACAACTACCAGAGACTACTTATTTCAGGCGCTTATCGCGAAGAGCAGGATGTACAGATTGGGACATGGGCGTTTCTAATTGCGTGGTAAAAATAGTGGAAAACTGTAGCAACCCTCCTTCAAGTAATTGTGATGCAGTTTATGAAATCAATGGAAACACTTTTCGTTTTTCAAATATAACCAGCCCCATTGCAGCAATCAAAATTACAGATAGCAACGGAGCATTGGTTTATGGATGTGAATCGCCATTCGGAGTTCCTTGCCCTGAAATGGCTGAAATTCAACTCCAATCAGGTTCTTATTTCCTAAGACTTGCAACCGCCGAAAATTGGATTCAAGGTTTCATCTGTGATATCAACGAAACGTTTGAAGTGCCTCCCACTTTTTCGAGACAAGGTGACAAGAGGAACACATTTAGGAAAACCCCAATGGCGATTAACCATTCAAAAAATGAGTTGATAATTTATCCCAACCCCGCGAAGGATGTAATTAACCTAACAGCAGGCAACAATAAACTTTCAGGAAGCATAATTATCTTTAATCAATTTGGTCAAATTGTAAAAAGATCCATCCTGACAGATAATCCGATTTCAATTGAAGAACTACCTGCTGGTGTGTACTTTGTTAAACTTGGAAAAGAATCAATTAGATTTTTAAAAACCAAGTAATCTTTTGGTTCTGAGTGAATTTATTTGAAAGACTATAAAATCGTTGAAAATTGAAAGTTCATAGAGTGATTCGTTCAATTTTCAACGGCTACAAAATTTTACCAAATGAAATGCATTTAGCTTTAATAATTCTTACAAAGATGCCAAGGCTATGACTTTTGGCAGTTTCGCTATTATCAAACTGTCGTCAATTGACAAATCCGCTTTTTAAAAACAGAACGCATTCTTGTAAAATATATTTATAAATCAATGATAATCATTTTTTTAGTAAAGAATCACAATGCAGTCAATCCTTACATATTCAAAAATAAAATATCAATATACACACATTGCGTAATGGAAAAACTGAGGAAAAAATTTAATTTTGTATCCGAAACGCGATCCTGTTGTTTCTACTAATACATTAAGCACTCACCTAAACCAAGGTTGGAAAACATTAGCACTATTAATTGAAAATTCATGATTCTATTTCGATCCTGGATATTCAACAATAACTCATTTTCACTTCAGGCTCCCTCTTGACTTGAACAATGCTAATTATGAACAAAAATCACACACTACTTTTTGCATTAATTTTAATGCTTCCGACTATCATTTTTAGTCAACTTAGAGTATCCACAGATGATCCAGATGCCACCTATGAGGCAGGGCAGCTAATGAATTTTGTTGTGACGGGTGGATCAGGAACTGCAACATATACCATTAATTATGATCACGGTATTACTGCCCCCGTTTCATCTGGCACCATTCAACTAAATGGCTTCTCAACCAATATACCCTTTAGGCTCAATGAGCCCGGAACCGTTATTTGTACTGTAACTAATAACGGGCAGGGAGATGCTGCTGGTGCCGCATTCTCACCTTTTGACATTCAGCCGTACGAAGCCGATCCTTTTGATTTCGATATTTTTTGGAATACTCAAAAAAACAAGTTAGCAGCAGTTCCGTTAAACCCTCAATTTTTTGAAGTTGCAACTTGGGACAATCGAACCAGAACTTACCAATTCTCTTTGGGGATGATTGATAACCGAAGAGTTCATGGATACATTTCTATTCCTTTGAACGGAAGCAACTTACCCGCCGTTATTACCCATGCTGCCTTTGGGGTTGGCCCCAATATATGCGTCCCTCGGCCAGAAATTGCTGCTGATCTAAACGCGATTTCTGTATCTATCTGGATGCACAATACTTCACCAGATCAACAGTCTGTTGATGCTTACAAACCCATGCAATGGGACGACGCAAACAGTAATTACTATCGCTACGGTGTTTTGGGAATCATGCGCGCCATAGATTATGTATATACCAGACCTGAATTTCGTGGAAGTGGTATCGGTCTCAATGGAATTAGTGAAGGTGGTGGAATGTCTTTGCTAACTGCTGGTGTAGATAACAGAGTGACGGCAGTATCTGCCTCCATTTTTGCGCATTCGGAGCATACTGGCTACAAGTACGGAAAGGCAAGTGGATTTCCACATTACCTACAACAAGCTCCGTTAGTAATCAGAGGTGTCAACGTTGAGGCAGTAAACCAAGCAACTAAATATTTTGATGTCGTCAGAGCTGCCAAACGATTTGAGGGCCCCGTAATGGCTGCCATTGGTTATGAAGATTTGACTTCGATCCCGATGGCTCAATTTGGTGGTTTCAATCAATTAAAAGGTTCTACTGTAATGATTCATAAAGTGGATTGGGGACATCGGAACCCTGATGAATTCTATTTAGGCAAATTTGAGTTTTTCAGAAAACACCTAAACCTTTCTGGTCAAAAAGGATATTATGCAAATGCGGGAACCGATCAAACCGTCTCAGGTTCTGCTACTTTATCGGCAAATATAGAGAAATTTGGTTCTCTTGATTTTTCGCTTCCAGTAGAATGGAAGATGGTCAGCGGCCCAGGCACAGTAAATTTCACTTCTCGAAACAACCGAACAACCAACGCCAATTTTTCAGCCAATGGAACGTACATTTTGAGAGTAACTGCTACTGATAAATCCATGCTGAACACTTCCAAAACATATTATACAATTTCAGATCATCTGAAAATTACGGTAGGCAATACAAACACCAATAGCGACAATGACAACGATGGTGTACCGACTAATGCAGACTGTAATGATTTCAACCCTAACATTTCAAGTCCAGGAGACCCTTGCAATGACTTCAATCCCAATACCTTTAATGACGTCATTCAGGCAGATTGTAGCTGTGCGGGGGCGACTACGCCATGTGCCAATCAGGGCGGAGATGCAGATGGTGATGGCGTTTGTGCATTTGAGGATTGCAATGACTTCAACCAATTTATCTCTCGTCCAGGCGATGCCTGCAACGATTTCAACCCGAATACTCAGAATGATGTAATTCAGGCGGATTGTAGTTGCAGAGGTACTACTCTTGACCCATGCGCATCGCAAGGAGGTGATACGGACGGTGACGGTGTTTGTGATTTTCAGGATTGCAATCGCTTCAACCCAAATATTGCCCGACCAGGAGATGCCTGTGATGATTTCGACCCGAATACTTCAAATGATGTCATACAAACTGATTGCTCATGTCAGGGAACTCGCCAACCTACAACTACAAGTGGCTGCATTGTAGATTATAATGTGGTTGGAAACGTAGTAACTATAAACTCTTTAAATTATGCTCAAAATATAGTTATCCTGTTTGATACGAATTTTAACAAAGTAACGAGTTGTGAAGATTGGGGAAATAGATGTAATACGACTCAACAATTTACACTTCCTTATACTGGAAAATTTTATTTGCAAATTCAAACATTTGCAAATACCTCTTCAACTCCTATCTGTACTATATTTGAAGAGCTCAACGCTAACACAGCTCCACCTCTTGATCTTTGTGCGGCTCGTGGAGGAGATTCTGACGGAGATGGTGTCTGTGATCTTGATGACTGCAATCGTTTCAATCCAAATATTTCGACCCCAGGGGATAGCTGCAATGATGGCAATCCAAATACGACTAATGATGTCATTCAATCAAATTGTACATGTGCGGGCACTCAAACATCCAACAACACTTGCACAGTAAACTATACTTTGAGTAGAAACACTGTAACAGTTAGCGGATTGAATTACACCCATAACATAGTCGGAATCTATGATGCCAATTTTACAAAAATACTAAGTTGTGAAGATTGGGGTAACGGTTGTAATGAAACACAGCAATTTACCCTTCCTTATTCAGGTACTTTCTTTATTCAAATTCAAACGTATCGCGATTGGAGCAATCCAGTCTGTAATATATTTGAAACTTTGATAGAAGGCAATGAACCCACGCCTCCAACCAATACTTGCAACAACATAACAAATGGTGGTTCAATAAGTGGGAACGACAATTTGTGTCGAGGCGACGATGCCAGCCCAATTAGAAGCACTACCCTTCCGTCTGGCGGTAGCGGTACCGTTGAGTATCAATGGCTGAGTTCTACAGCAAGTTGTCCAATAAGTACTGCAAATTCAATTCCCGGTGCCAATGCATCTTCATACGATCCTGGGCCCCTCAATGAAACTACTTACTTCAGAAGATTGTCAAGACGCGCGGGTTGTACCGATTGGAGTGGCGTTTCAAATTGTATTGTAAAAACCATACAAGACTGTGGCAACCCTAATGGTAATTACACAAATTATTGCCAAGCAAATTATTCCATAAATGGATCAATAGTGACGGTCTCAAATGTGACTCAACCTTTTGTTACTATCAAAATTACACGAGTAAATAACAATCGAGTGGTTTACTCATGCGAGACGGGCGGAAGAATATCATGTGGAGAAAACACCAGCATAAGATTAAATTCTGGCAGGTATTACCTTCAAATCAATTCTGCCATTTCATGGGAGCAAGGCAATGTTTGTACTATTTTTGAAGAAATTCAAATCAACGGAAATCGGTTAGGGTATGATTCTGACGAGGAAAATGCTATTGTAGAATTGGAGTCATTGGAGGCTTTAGAAAAAAATGAAAAAATAAAAGTTTTTCCAAATCCAGCCAATGAGTTGATCAATATTGAAATAAATCAAGTTGAGGAAAAAGAAACCTCTATTTTGCTAATTAATCAATTGGGCAAAATTGTAAGACATGCTAATTTGGCAAGCAAAGGCGTAACTCAACCCATTCAGTTTTCAACAGACGGACTGGCAAAAGGAATTTATTTTGTTAGAATTACTTCAAAAGGAAAAGTCCCGACAACGAAGAAGATACTCGTTTTATAAAATTTCTAAGATAGAAGCAGCAAAAAGGAGCATCGTGGTATCAATCCATTGTGCTCCTTTTTTATTGAAGTTGTTTAAAAACTCAAAAAAATTATCGACTGTTTCTTACTTTTTATACACCAGGCTATTCATGCGGCCTGGTGTTTTTTTTCCTACTATTTAGCCCTTTCTAACAATAATTTTCACCTCAACCAATCTCCAATCAAAAATGAAATTGAAGCCACCGACCCACAAAGCACCGTACCCCAAATTACATCCGCAACCACCACCGTCACTGACCAATCTCGGAGTGTTGCCAGATTGGTCATATCATAAGTCATGTAGGTAAAAAATCCGAAAGCGGCTCCAAGTGTAAGTGCGGTCTGCCAGTTGCCTTCTTTCAAGGCAGGTATCACGGCGAAAAATAAAATACCAACGATATACAAAAAATAGAAAATGAAAGCGGCAGTCCAATTCACATCTTCAGACATCAAGTGGCCGAGGCGTGGGCGATATAGATTTTTGGCAATGATGCCGAGCCAAAGCATATCAACCAAAAAGAAAACTGGGACGGTGAGAAAGTAAAGTTTTGTCAAAAAAGAATAGGTCATAATCATATTTTACAACCTAACCGATTTTGAATCCAATTTGTTGAAATAGACGTTACTTAAGAATGGAGTTATCGGCGAAAAATTGAGGTTAAAGGTTCTGAAGAAGTTAAATTTTCTAACGTAGCGTAATTTGAAAAGAGACCATCATAAAAAGCAAATTTAATATTCGCTCTTACTCATGACAGATTAATTAATCACTACCATTTCAATTTACCCCACACCGCTCTTTGTTTTTTGTTTAAAAATGTCCAAACCACAATTCGACTGGTTTTATTTCCATGCGTCATTTGAATGATTTTGGATTCAGATGCAGCCGCCTTTTTTAGCATCGACTCAATTGATTTCAAGTTTTCTTTTTTTGAAACCAAGGTCGAAAACCAAAGACAATCTGTTGCAAATTCCTTACTCTCTTTAATCATGTTTTTGATAAAATTGATTTCGCCACCTGGATACCATAATTCATGATTTTGCCCACCGAAATTTTGTTGAACCTTTTTTATACTTTTATCAGCTTTCAAATTTCTAACCTTACGTAAAGTGCCTTTTTGAGCTTCTGCTAAAGACGAATGGAATGGCGGATTACAAATGCTCAGTTCTACTCTTTCATCTTTGTCCAATACGTTTTTGAAAAACTGTTGCGCATTGGGCTGTTGCCGAATTTCAATTTTATTTTTTAAACCTGAATTTTCTTTCACTATCTTTTTGGCTGACTCGATAGCCTTTTCATCAATGTCAGAACCAATAAATGACCAACCATAAACCTGACTACCGATAATTGGATAAATACAATTGGCGCCCACGCCAATGTCGAGACATTTTATTTGTTTTCCTTTCGGAATTTTACCTCCATTTCCACTCGCCAACAAATCAGCTAAATGATGAATATAATCTGCTCGTCCCGGAACAGGTGGACACAAACGACCTGAAGGAATATCCCATTTCTCAATTTGATAAAATGATTTTAAGAGCGCACTATTCAAGAGCCTTACCGCTTCTGGATCATCGAAGTTGATGGTCTGATCTCCTTTTGGATTGGGCTGCAAAAAAAACTTTAACGCAGGAGTATCGGCAATGAGTTTTTCAAAATCATAGCGAGCTTGATGCTTGTTGCGCGGGTGGAATTTTTTCATATTAGATTAACCTCTTCGCATAAAATGAGCTTTGGCAATCAGGCCGTTTTGGATTTCATAGATGGCAACAATTTCTGTTACTTCTACACCTTTTCTTCCTGTCACTTTTTCGTGATCAATGACTTTGTTGTCAAAAACTATTCGATTGAGTAATTCGCAATGAAGGTTTGGAGAAGCAGCAAAAATATCGGCATACATCTCTCTCAATTTAGCTTTACCTGCGTACGTCATTTCCCCGGAAGGGAAACTAAAAACCTGCACCGCATCAGCAAAGCAATCAAGGTAAGATTGCAAATCTCGAGCATTGTAGGAGTCGAGTTGTTTTTGGACTATTGCTTCAATTGAACTCATTTATTTTTTGCCCAAAAGTAGGAAAACAACCTTTCTCAATTAACTAAATCAACTTATTCTACTAATTTCTTACTTCAAACTCTCGACTCAAATACTCCGCTGCTCCCAAATCCAATGCACGCCCTGTAGGCACAGAACCGCCCACAAAAATCTGAAACCGACCTGGCTCCAAAACGCGCTCGCCTTCATTGTTGACAATTTGCATCATTTCTGGCGTGATGACAAAATTGATTTTTTTGGATTCACCAACTCCCAATTTTACACGTTCGAAACCAATGAGCGAATATTGAGGCACATCAACAGAGGCGAAAATATCTTTGAGATAAATTTGCACGACTTCTTCGGCAGCATATTCGCCAGTATTGAAAACTTTAAAAGAAAGCGCATTTGACTGGCCTTTGGTCACTTTATTTTTTCGAAAACGAAGGCTGGAATAGCCGAAAGTGGTATAACTCAGTCCGAAACCAAACGGAAACATCGGTTCCGTTTCCATGTAACGATAGGTTCGATTTTTCATTGAGTAATCATCATAGGGTGGTAAGTCTTCAATTGATTTAGGAACCGTCACGGGCAACCGACCAGAAGGGATTGCATCGCCAAAAAGTATGTCGGCCACGGCTTCACCTCCTTGTTCTCCTGGGTACCAAGCAAACAAAACAGCATCTGCCAAATCATAAATCTCAGGAATCGAAATTGCACTTCCACCCGTTACAACAACAATTAACTTTTTAGATTTTTCTCGCATGACTCTCAAAAAATCGATTTGATTTTCTGGTAACTTAATGTCTTTTCTATCTCCCTTATTTCTACTCATAATCGACTCGCCTTCTTCTCCTTCTATCAACTGAGAAATGCCCAAACATAAAATTGTATATTCATTATCCTCAGCCTCTGCAGAGAACCAATCAATTGGATTACGATTGGGCTCATCTAACAAGGCACCCTGGCTATACATCATCGGAGTGGAAGGAGTAACTTTGCCAACGATGCCCTCCAAAATCGTTTTCATATCCTCGCTCAATCCGTAATAATTTGCCAACAAAGATTGAGCATGCGTTGCAGTTGGCCCCAATACATATACTCCCTTATTCTCTTTAGGAATCGGGAGAATGCCTCCCTCATTTTTTAATAAAACGATAGATTTAGTAGCCGCTTCTTTTGATAGAGCAACGTGGGCAGGATGTCGAATTTTATCAGGGCCAATGTTATCAAATGGATTCATGCCTTTTGGGTCAAAAAGCCCAAGACGAAATCGAGTAGGAAGTAACTCGCGCAAATTTTTGTCAATCTCTCCAACAGTGGTCAATCCCTGATCCAATGATTTTTGCAATGCTGGATAAGTAGAACCACAATTTAGATTACAGCCAGTATTCAAAGCCAAGGCTGCTGCCTCAGCTGGTGTTTTGACTAAATTATGACCTTCATAAAAATCAACTAATGCCCAACAATCCGAAACATAATACCCTTTGAATCCCCATTGTTTTCTTAGCACTTCTTGCATCAAGTAAGGATGTGCGCAGCAGGGGCGGTTATTAGTTCGGTTGTAAGCCCCCATGATACCTTCTACCTTCGCTTCTTTGACCAATGCCTCAAAAGCAGGTAAGTAGGTTTCCCAAAGGTCTTTTTTACTCACAACGGCATTGAATTCATGACGCAACCCCTCTGGGCCATTGTGTACTGCGAAATGTTTGCCCATGCCGGCAGCTTTCACATATTTTGGATGATTGCCTTGCAATCCTTTTACAAACGCAACACCAATTCGAGAAGTCAAAAATGGGTCTTCGCCATAAGTCTCTTGGCCTCGTCCCCAGCGCGGATCTCGAAAAATATTGACGTTGGGTGTCCAGAAAGTCAAGCCCTGATAACGCCCTCTGATGTCTTTGGCAGAAAAGGCATTGTATTTTGCTCGTGCTTCGGTGGCAATAGCATCCCCCACGCGTTCCATCATATCGGTATCAAAAGAAGCAGCCATCCCAATGGCTTGCGGAAAAATCGTAGCTCGGCCCGCGCGTGCCACACCATGCAGGCATTCATTCCACCAGTTGTATTCAGGAACCCCCAATCGGTCGATAGCAGGAGTGCCATAACTTAGTTGTGCAATTTTTTCCTCCAACGTCATCCGTCCTATAAGATCATTGACGCGCTCTTCGACAGAAAGTGCAGGATTATTGAAAGGGTATGATTTTTTTACTGGAGCAGGTTTTTCAGTAGTCTCTTGAGCAGTTAAACCCAAACAGAAAAACAAAATGAAACATGGAACAATAAGGCGGCTCATAGTTAGTTTTTTTTTAGAATTTACTATGTACAGGATAACAACTTCTTCAATTTCGAAACTTTATTATCAACTTTACTAAACGAATTTATTAATTTCGATTAAAAGAGGGCGAACGGTGGTTGGTTTTACTATCCGAACACCTATTTTTAATCATGAAAAAACCAATTTACCTATAAATACGAGATAGATTCAACGGATTTAAAAACGAAATAAAATCCATTCCAATCCAAATTATTTGTTTAATCCATGTTTTTATCAATCAACCCTTGAATTGATTGCCCTCATTATCCTGACTACCATCATAAACCCGAATGGCAATCACCTCCGCCTCAACCGTTTTTACACCTTGAGAAAAAAGTTCACATTGCATTACCGTCTTTTTACCTTTCACTTCAGTCACCGTTGCTCGCAATTCTACGGGGTGCAAATTGGAGGTAGGTTTTAAATATTTCAAAGTCATCGTACCTGTGGCATATCGGTATTCTGGCGCAGAACCAAGTGGTCGATTTTCGAGGCGATAAGCATTGGCAGCAGCAGTGCCCATGCAATGACAATCAATAATAGTGGCCATGATTCCACCATTCAAAATATTTTTCCAACCATTGTGCTTTTCGGCTGGCATAAACTCACAAACAGCCACATCACCTACCCAAAAACTATTGATTTGCAAGCCTTCATGATTATCCTTTCCACAACCAAAACAGACATTGCCAGGCATGTGGTTCTGAAAAATATCATCTCTTATATCACTCATTTTCTTAATTTTTTAAAAATTCCAAACAATTCAACTCCATTTCGTGTCTTCATAGAATTATAACATCGCTCAAAATTCATCACCTCAAAGTAAGGCGAAAGATAAGTCAAATACTCATCTTTGGTTCCGCCAAAAGGTCGTTTGACCATGTCAGCTTTGAGTGGAAAATCAAACCACAGGCCTACCAATTTTCCGTTTGATTTTAGCAAATCAGCCATTTTTTCAGCATAAGCTGTTCGGCTCTTTTTTGTGGGTGGGAAGGAGCAAAAGAAAGTTTGTTCCATTATCAAATCATATTGTCCTTCATGCTCAAAGAAGTTTTCATGGAGCAATTGAGACGGAGGAAAATTAGGATATTTTTCCGCGAAAGCGGTCAAAGGAATTTTTGAAATATCTAAGACGTGCGTGTTATAAAAACCATTTTCGAACAGATAAGCTGCCTCGTAAGCATTGCCAGCACCAGGGATTAGAATTTTTAAATTCTTATTTTCTAATTGGTCAATGTAAGTTTTGAGCGGAGTGGAAGGAGCGCCGAGATCCCAACCTGTCATTTCGTTTTGGTAGCGATTGCTCCAATAGTTTTCTTCTTCTTTTGTGTTCATTATTAAACTTTATTCTCTATAGTTTATTTTTCTCCTTTTAATAAAAGCCGGAACTTCCTTTTTGTTTTTTAGATAGAAAGACTTTTGTACTGTCCAACTTTCATTTTCATCATACTCGAAATAATTTTTTACATTTTTATTTTTCAACAAATTACCAAATTTGTCAAATTTCCAACTATTCTTATTCAAACTTATAACATGCTCCACAGAGGATAAAATTTCATGAGTTAGTGATAAGGAAAAATTGGTTTTTGTATTATTCGCATAATCATAAATGATTGAGTCTTTTAAATACTCCGGCATGACAGCAAGAATCCAATCTGGAGTCTTATGATAGAAACTGGAAACAAGGTCTCCCTTTTCGTTGTGTTCAAAATTCTTTATCCACAATAACGAATCGCTGGAGTTCGTAGCTACTTCATTTATTAAATGTCCTTTTCCATCATGACTATTTCGAAAAATGATGGTATCAGGCAAGCCATCAAAAGAAGAAAAAATACTATTAATTTTTATTGATTTGCGAGCATAATCGTTTTTGGAATCATAATAAAAGTAATACTCCTCGACTTTATCATTTTCCACTTTTTTGTAAATCAGTCTGTCTAAGGAATCAAATTTTTCAAGTAGGAAAGACTTCTTACTATTTGAACCAAAGTAGTTGACAGTCTCCGTTTCAATAGATTCAATGGACTTTAATTGCCCTTTTAAATTATGGGCAAAACAGACAATGATTGAGAATGTAATTAACACTAATTTTCTCATCATGATTTCAATTTATCCTAAGTTAAATTCTTAAAACTCCACCAAGTGAAACCACTTATAAGCAAGTTCAAAAGTGCAATTCCACCCAAAACAAAAGGTTTATCTAAAAACCATTTATGTGATTGAGAACTCGCTTAGCCTAATTAACCAGTCAACTAATTAACTCAATCAACTAAAATCACTTAACAACAAAACCGCCCCCAAATCCCTCATCAGGACTCACAAACCCCAGCTTCCCATCTGCATCCTCTGCCATCAAGATCATTCCCTGCGATTCTACGCCACGCAATTTTCGAGGAGCGAGATTGGCCAAAACGGTTACACGTTTTCCGATGATTTCTTCAGGTTTGAAAAATTTGGCGATACCACTTACAACCGTTCTGGTTTCAAAACCTAAATCGACTTTGAGTACCAGCAGCTTATCTGCTTTCTTCATTTTCTCTGCTTCCAAGATAACGCCTGTTCGCAAATCCATTTTCATAAAATCGTCGAACGTCGTAGTTTCTTTGACGGGCTCGTAATTTGTGGAGGCATCTACTGGTGCTGAAGACATTAATTTTTCGATTTGTTGCTCAATCACATCATCTGCGATGCGCGTGAAAAGGTGTACCGGTTTTCCAATTTGATGGCCTGCTTCAATAACAGGTTTGCCTTCGGCTAAATTTTCCAATAAGGTAGCTAATTCGCCATTGTCTTTGATAGCAGGGAGATTGAGCATCTCTCGCATTTTGTCAGAAGTGAAAGGTAAAAACGGACGGCAAACCACACTCAATGCACCTACAATTTGAATGGCCGCATTCATTACAGCTTTCACGCGTTCAGGTTCTGTTTTCTGCTTCGCCCATGGTTCATTAAATTGCAACAACTGATTTCCTGAACTTGAAATACTCATTAATTCATTTAACCCAGTTCTGAAATCATATTCGCTTAACGCGGTAACGACCTCTAATAATCGGTCGTGCAGGTCGAGCAATTCTGTTTCATGAAAAGAAGTTTCTGAATCAGAACGACTTGCAGTGAAATCAATGTTTTCGTCAAATTTCGGAATCTCACCTCCGTAGTATTTGTTGGTCAAGACCACAACTCGGTTGATAAAATTGGCGAGATTGTTTACCAATTCATTGTTGTTTGTCTCCTGATAATTTTTCCAAGTAAACTCACTGTCTCGCGATTCAGGCATGTTTTTGAACATGTTGTAACGCAACTCATCTTCTTTCCCTTCAAACTCTTGCACGTATTCATGCACCCAAACAGCCCAGTTTTTAGAAGTTGAAATTTTCCGACCTTCCAAATTCATAAACTGATTGGCCGGTACATTTTTAGGTAAAATATAATCGCCATGCGCTTTCAAAATCGCTGGAAAAATAATGCAGTGGAAAACGATATTGTCCTTTCCAATAAAATGCACCAACTGCGTGTCTTTGTCTTTCCAGTAGGGTTCCCAATCCTTCCCAGCATCCTTCGCCCATTGTTTGGTGGCACTGATATAGCCAATTGGCGCATCAAGCCAAACGTATAATTTCTTTCCATCTGAACCTTCCAGCTCTTGCGGGACATCCACTCCCCATTCCAGATCACGTGTCATCGAACGCGGCTGCAAACCACCTTCCAACCAACTACGACATTGTCCCAAAACATGATTTTTCCATCTGGAAGCATCATGCAATTGTTCACCATTGACTTCACCTTTGTCAATCCATTCTTTGAGCCATGCTTCGTGTTTGTCGAGGGCGAGATACCAGTGAGAGGTTTTCTTTAAAATGGGCGAATTACCACTCAGAGTAGAGCGCGGATTTTTGAGTTCGGTAGGGCTCAGTGAATTTCCACAATTTTCACATTGATCGCCGTATGCTTCTGGGTTTTCGCAGTTGGGACAAGTACCAATGATGTATCGGTCAGCCAAAAACTGATTCGCCTCTTCATCATAATATTGCTCTGATTCTTGAACCGTAAACTCTCCTTTTTTTAATAAATCTCTGAAAAACTCCTGAGAAGTCTCATGATGCAACTCGGAAGACGTACGATGAAAAATATCAAACGAAACCCCTATTTTTTTAAAAGTTTCCCTGAAAATCTTATCGTATTTATCGATGATTTCGCGTGGAGCAATGCCTTCTTTTTTGGCTCTAATCGTGATTGCAGCACCATGTTCATCCGATCCACAAACGAATACCACATCTTTGCCCATCAATCGCAACCAACGCACGTAGGCATCAGCAGAAAGGTAAGCACCTGCCAAATGGCCAATGTGCAAGGGGCCGTTTGCATAAGGTAAGGCAGCGGTGACTAAGTAACGTTTTGGTTCAGTCATGTTTTCTCGAATTTCTTCTGGATTAAAAAAGCGGCGCGAAGGTACGAGAAAGGAAACAGTTTTTTGAAGGGAAATAGTTCTGAGACATTCGACTTAGAAAATATTTTTGATAAAAATCAATTAAGTATGCGAATCAGGAGTTGAATTTTTAATAGCACCTTGCTCTAGCAAGGTGATTAATTGATAGTAGGTGGCTTTAGCCGAAAACTAAAACGAATGTTCGGCTAAAGCCACTTAGTACTATCTTTTTACACCAAGCTAAAGCTTGGTGCTATGAGTTTGCTACTTGCTCTTCTGTTATATTTGATTGATCATGGCTATAAATTCTTATAGTCGAAAATTGGCTGTGTTGACCACAAAATTAGCGGCTTAGTTTCTTTATTCAGTAACCAAGAAAAATAGCGGTGAAAATTCCTGTTCCAGTAGTTTCATATACTGCGGTGGGTTGAGGCTCTCCTAAATATTCATAATCTAAATACATATTTTGGTAAGATTTGAAAGCATAAACACCTTGAATGTCGAGGCCAAATTCTAATCTTTTCCAAAATACGATTCCTGTTTTTAGTCCTATGGTAGGTATTACTTGTGTTGTTTTTAATGGTTCTCCTCTTATTGGCTCTGTTTGAACATAGTCTGGTCCATTAACATGATCATCCCTTTGTAAAAATTCCCAGCCATTTTCTTTTGATTGTAGGACTCCGATTCCTATTGAAGGAACCAGAAAGCACTTTGATTTAGGATTCAATAAGTTGTAATTAACTCCGATAATGAATTTATGTACATCTACTCCCAAATACCCAACAGCAAGGAAGGCTCAAACCTCTGAATTGCTTGATTTTCTATTGTTTTAAAGGTATTTCCAATAGAAAGACCGAGGATATTTGCAAAAAGTTCAGCTTTCGAACGGGCTGCTTTTATGGCTTCTTCTTCTCCTTCAAAACCTCCTCCTGATGCCTAATCGATTCATAATGAATTGCATTAAAAAGTGCCACAATGAATTCTTCATTCAATCCATTTTTCTCCCCAAACTCCAATGCTTTCGAAAGAATTTGTCCCCAGCGGACAGGCTGCAAAATCGCAATATTATTTGCTTGTTTGAAGCGTCCAATGGCTTCGGTCAGTTCCATTCTTTTATGTAAAATTTGCATGAGGTCATTATCAAGCATATCAATTTCGTGGCGCAAATCTTTGATATCAGTAAGCATCGCTGGGTTGTCGAAGTTTGCAATTCTCACTTTCAACTCACCAACCAATTCTTTGTATCGAGTCGGAGTGACCTGTTGTTTTGCATCTGACCAAGCCTCATCTGGAACGGGGTGCACTTCCGTCATCAATCCATCGAAGTTGAGGTCAAGTGCGCGCTGCGCCACAGCTTGCAAAGTATCTCTCCGACCACAAATATGACTGTTGTCACAAATGATATTTAGGTCTGGATATTTGGCCATTAGGTCAATTGGAATTTGCCACATGGGTGCATTGCGATACATTTTATTTCCGGGCGACGAAAAGCCACGATGTATTACTCCAATCTGTTTGATGCCTGCTTTATAAATTCGTTCAATCGCTCCGATCCACAAACCGAGATCGGCATTGATTGGGTTTTTTATTAAAATCGGAATGTCCACCCCTTCCAATGCATCTGCAATTTCTTGAACTGAAAATGGATTCACCGTCGTGCGTGCGCCCAACCACAAAACATCGATATTATGTTTCAACGCTTCGAAGACGTGTTCTTTGTTCGCTACTTCGGTGGTGACTTTTAGGCCTGTTTCTTTCTTTACGCGCTGCAGCCATTTTAAGCCAACTTTCCCTACTCCTTCAAATGAATTGGGACGCGTTCTTGGCTTCCAAATACCTGCGCGATAGAGATGGATATTTTGCGCAGCCAACTGATAAGCTGTTTCCATCACCTGCTCCTCTGTCTCCGCACTGCATGGCCCTGCGATAAGAAATGGCCTTTCTTTTTCTCTATCTATCAGCGGCGTGATTTTTAAATCCATTTATTATTTTTTTTGAACCACGTAAGGCATTTAAGAGCATATAAGATTTCAAAAAGGACTTGAAGTATGTGGTTCAGTGTTTTCTTTTCACTGAAACATAAAAATCTCATTTCTGTTTTGAACTGCTATTAATCGTTCAATATGCCTTTAGAAGTTCAAAAGAAAACAAAAAAAGCCTTTCTCAAAACTAATTGAGAAAGGCTTTTATTTTTTAAATTTTTCGACTTCAGAAAAGGACTGAGCAATCACTACTTTTCTACAGTTCAAATATAAGTAAGGTGTTTGTTTTACACAAAGTAAAAATTCTTTATTATTACGTTTTCTATTACACTAAACTTTTACATAAATTATTGTTTTTCAATGTTTTATGAAATTTTAAACTACAATGCCTAAAGAAAAAAAAGACTTCCTAATTCAATTGATAAATAGTTTGGAAAAGGCAGAGAAACGTCATTTTCGACTGTTTGCTCGTCGTAATGGCGGCGAAAAGGAATCTCTTTTTTTAAAGCTATTTGACCATTTGGACAAAACAGGAAATCAGGAAACAAAAGGTATTTTAAAAAAGATACCTGAAATAAAGCGCCAACAGATTTCGAATATTAAATCCAATCTCTACAATCAAATTCTTTCCTCTTTGCGATTATATCATCGCAACAATGACATGGAAATTCGCCTCAGTGAATTGGTGGATTATGCGCGCCTTTTGTACAGAAAAGGATTGTATATCGCCAGTCTCGAAATTTTAAATAAAGCTAAAAAAACGGCGATAGATTCTGGGCGTCTCAACTTCGCATTAGAGGCAATTGACTTAGAAAAGCATATTGAACTGCAACACGTAACAGGCAGCATGACGCCAAAAGCTATTGATTTGGCTATTGCTTCAGAGCAGTTAATTGGAGACATTAGTATGAATCAAAAGCTATCGAGTCTTTCGCTCAAAATGTATGGTTTGTTTTTGAAAAATGGGTATGTCCGAAATGAGGAGGAGTATGCTTTTTTCAAAAATTTCTTTGAATCGAATTTGCCTGATCATAAATACGAGGAGTTGGATTTTCATGGAAAAGTGTTTTTATGTCAGTCCTATGTTTGGTATTCGAACATGACTCAAGACTTTCTCAACTACTATCGATACGCGACTCGTTGGGTTAAATTATTTGATGACAATCCGGAGTTTAAAGAGCGCGAAATCCCAATCTATATTAAAGGACTGCACAATCGCTTGAATGCTTTGCTTTTTACGGGCAAGTACGAAATGCAACAAACCGCGCTGGCAGAGTTAGAGACTTTTTTTAAAAATCCATCTTTTAAGTTGACTCGAAATGAACGTTCGTTGACGGCACTTTTTTATTATACGCATGTCATCAATGCACATTTTATGTCTGGCGAGTTTACGAAATCTTTGGACTTAGTTCCTGAGTTTTTAGCTGCGCTCGAATCGGATGAATACACTTGGGATGATTATAGAGTGACACGTTTTTTTTATAAAATCGGAACACTCTATTTTGGTGCTGGAGACAATGAGACTGCAATTGATTATTTGAATATGGTAATCAATTCTCAAAAAAGGGTTCGTCCTGATGTGGAAGCCTTCTCTCGTTTTTTAGATTTGATTGCACATTTTGAGTTGGGCAACACTACCCTTGTTTCTTATCGTCTAAAATCACTTTATCGCTTTTTGCTGAAAATTGAAAACCTTGATGCAGTCCAAGCGGAAATTTTAAAATTCTTGCGGCTTGTTCCTTTAATGAATGAAAGTAACTACAAAGCAGCGTTTACTTCGCTGCGCAATCGTCTTGTTCGAATTCGCAAAACACCTTACGAAAAACGGGCTTTTCTTTACCTCGATTTTATTTCATGGTTGGAAAGTAAAATAGAGAATGTATCGATTGAAAAAGTGATTCGAAGAAAATTTTTAGAAAGGCAAAAGACAAACAACTAATTCCAAAAGTCCTACCCATTCATTCTTTATAAAAAGGAATCCAACAGAAATAATTAGTATCCAACTTCATCGAATCTGTATGGTTGATAAATTTTAACCTTAAATCATTATGGCCACTTGGCAAATGATGAATGTCTAAAACCGTAAATAAACCTCTCTGTTCTGTAATGGAATGTTTTCTTTGAAACCATCGAATAGAATCTACTTTTTGGTCATTAAATTCAACAAGAAACACTTCATTCAAAATTGATTGGATCTTTGGAGTATTCTCCTCATATTCTGCTAATTCTTTAAGGATTCCTTGTCTATATTCCGCATCGTTTTTCTCAAAAAGAATTTTCAAGGTTTTCTCTTGATTTTGGCTTTGAGCTATAAAAACTGGAAGCTGATTGTCCGATACGACTTCACTCGGGATAGTCGCGTAGGTGATTAGATCGCCTTCTTTTATATTTTCATCATATTCTTCATTTTGCCAAGTAAAGCCCAGCGCTGGAAGTCTTATAAATTCTCGGTTATCAAATCCATTAAATTTTAATTTATTGGAAAGCGGATCTCCTAATCCTAAATCATTGAGCGTCACCACAAACGCCATTACAAAATAAGCGATGGTAATTAAATGTATTTTCCATCGGTTTGCATTACTAATCAGCGCAAACCATTCATAACGAAAAAGCCATGTTCCGTTTAGATAAGAAAGTACTTTGCTAAAACCGTAAAAGCGGCTGGTTCCTGTTTCTTTTTTTCTAAAAAGAGTAAAAAACAATCTATCAAAAACCCCAAAACCGGAAAGCACTAAAATTAACATTAAAGAATAACCTACAGTAGGACCATCAAATAACTCTTTAAGGATCTCTGACTTTTCAATTAACCAGAAGAATACTGCAACTGAAAAAAGTGTTCCTACAAAAACTATCGAAAGAAAGATGGTCAAAGAATAAGAAAGACTACAATATTTTTCCAATCGAAGAATACGGTTCAACGAGTTGTAGTCTTGGGCAAACCTCTCTTCAAACTTTTGATGGTAATTAAATTTGGGAAACTTCACCCCTGATGGAAAAGCATAATGTATTCCCAAATACGCCAGCCAAAGCGACCTCAATAATAAATTGACTGCAAACCCAATCAACAACACCCTACTCAAAACATTTCCTCCTATAAAAACTATGATGAGTGAACTATTGAGATCAGTATGATATCCAATCTCGTATAAAACACTCTTCAAATAAGGAGGCACCTGAAGCAGCGCGAATATAAAACCTCCACTTATCAGCAATTCTACTTGCCAAGAAGTTTGCTCAATTTGCTTTAACCAATTGGGTGTGTTGGTGTTTTCTTTCACGTTGGTTGTGTAGTTTTTTTGCTAAAATAGAAAAAGGCACCACATTACTGTGGCACCTTTTCAATTTTTTATTTGACTTAAGTAGTTCGCGAGCTGCTTATTCTTCCGCTACTTCTTCATCTCTCTCCAAAATCTCATCTTCTTTTTCGTCATATTCCTTTTCAGGTTTATTCTTTTTCGAATTCGATAATGAATTCTCACTATCAGCAAAAAAGGCGGTTCGTGTTTTGAAAATATCTAAACCCGTAAAAATTGCTTTTCTAAAAGAACCCGGGTCTGCTGCATTTGTACCGGCAATGGCCATCGCCGTGCCATGGTCTGGCGAAGTGCGAATGGCAGAAAGCCCTGCCGTAAAGTTCACGCCTTCTCCGAAGGAAAGCAATTTGAAAGGCACCAACCCTTGATCATGGTACATGGCAAGAATGCCATCATATTTTTTATAATCACCTGACCCAAAAAATCCATCTGCAGGAAATGGCCCGTTGACCAATATGCCTTGTTTTTTCAATTCTAAAACAGCTGGTCTCACCATTTCGTTATCTTCTTTTCCGATGCGACCATCATCGCCTGCATGTGGGTTCAAACCCAAAACAGCAATCGTTGGCTTCTCCAATCCAAAGTCCATTCTCAGTGATTTTTCCATCAACTTGATTTTCTTCTGGATGAGATTTTTATTGATTCTTTCGTGGACTCTTCTCAATGGGATGTGATCCGTCACTACCCCAACCCGCAAATCATCATTGACCATCATCATCAATTCACTACCGTCCAATTTCTCTGCTAAATACTGCGTATGGCCTACATGTTCAAAACCCGCCATCTCCATCGCTTTTTTATTAATCGGAGCAGTGACGAGTATATCAATTTTTTTATCTTTCAAATCTCGAACCCCTGCTTCAAGGGCTTCTTTCGCTACTTTTCCAGATTCGTCACTTACTTTTCCTAAAGTAATATTGACATTCCCTTGCCAAACATTCACGACATTGATTCGATCTTTTCGAATGTCGTTGACACTTTGACAAGAATAAAACTGAAAACTATCGTTAACTATATTTTTATGATAGGCAATCACCTTTGAAGATGCATAAATCACTGGGGTGAAATACTTCAAAATACGATTGTCAGAAAGTGTTTTGATAATCACCTCAGGCCCAATGCCATTGATATCTCCTATACTGATTCCTAATTTCGGCTTTGACATATATTTATTTTTAGAAAAGAGAAACTGTATTTTAGACCGTTTCGCTTTTTATTCTTTTGAAATATACTTTGCGGGATAGCTGTTACACAGAGTTGCACAAAGGATTCACAAAGTTGCACAGAAAAAAAGATGCAAAGATAGCTTTTATCCAACCCAAAACAAGCGGATAACCGCAATGAGCACAATGGTTACTAAAACCCAATATGCGACCTCATCTGCCCTCTTATAACGCGAAACATAGGTTGCGGTTGCCCAACCTCCCATTGCTTGCCCGATGGCCATGATTGCCCCAACTTTCCAATCAACCAAACCTTTATAATGAAAAATGGATAACGCAAAAATAGTGAGCAAGCCAACGGCCATCATTTTGATAGCATTACTTTCCATGATATTGACTTTGGCCAATAGCACCATAACTGCCAAAAAGATGACCCCCATTCCCATTTGAATAAAACCAGCATAAAAACCAAGCGCCAAAAAGATAGGAATATGCAAATATATGGGCAATGATGTAGTTAAATCCGTGGCTCGGATCCATCGTTTTGGTTTCACTAAAATGACTCCCAGCATAATAAGCATCAAGAATCTAAATACAGATTTGAATTGATCATTACTCACATTGGCGGCTAAAAGTGCTCCTCCAATGGCACCAATCACGATTGGAATAATGTATTTGAGGTTTCTTTTTAAATGGAGCTTTCCTTCTTTATGAAATGCCCAACTACTCGTGATGCTTTGTGCCATGATGCCTACCCGATTGGTTCCGTTCGCCATGGAAGGTGGCAGTCCCAAAACTTCAATCAAAATGGTCAACGTAATCGCCGATCCATTTCCCGCAAGGGTATTGATAAAACCAGCGACCAAGCCACCCAAAATGGCTATTGTAATTTGAAAAGTGGTTAACTCCATATCTGTGACAAAGAAACAACAATCTGAAATATTCAATGTTTTGCTTGGCATGATTCCAACGAAAATAGTTTATATCGCCAATATTTTAGTAGCAGGTTGGATTAGTATTACCTGTTTGCTTTTCCCCTAAACAGGGCAGCTATCCGTTTTTGAAGGAATCTTCGTTTACTCAGAGGCCATTCGATTGGTTGGAGCATTGTGGGGCGCAATATTCTTACTTTCTTTTTTAGGATTATTCTTTCCGATGAAAATGAGTTTGGTGTTGCTATTTTTCGTAAAAAAAAAATAAACCTATTTTAAAACATATTCGTTTAACAATTTGGTTTTAATGATTAATGCTATAAATTTGTAACCACATTATACAACATTATATATGGTTATCAAAAATCGTTATTCATTAGATGAAGTTTCTAAAGTTTTGAAAAAGAATAAAGAGACACTTAGGAGGTGGGATAGAACAGGTAAATTAAATGCAGTAAGAGAACCAATGAGTAATTATAGATACTACGAGAAAGAACAATTGGAGATTTTCCCAGAATTTCATTCTTACTTTGAAAAAGAAGAGACTGACAACAAAGTCTTACCGGATAGAGATTTTTCTGTTTTAGAATTATTTGCAGGCGCTGGAGGATTGGCAATTGGATTGGAGAAAGCAGGTCTAAAATGCAAAGGTCTAAATGAGATGGATAAGTGGGCTTGTAAAACCCTAAGAGCAAATCGACCTAATTGGAATGTTTTAGAAGGAGATATTCGTAATTTTTCTTTTGAGGAATATCGAGGAAAAATAAATGTAGTAACAGGGGGGTTTCCTTGTCAAGCATTTAGTTATGCTGGTAAAAAACTTGGTTTAAACGATGCGCGAGGTACTCTTTTTTATGAATTTGCCAGAGCCGTAGATGAAGTCAAACCAGATATCTGTATTGGTGAGAATGTAAAAGGTCTATTAAATCATGACTCTGGAAATACTTTGAGAGGAATGATTTCTATTTTAGATGAAATTGGATACGCTGTTGTTTCTCCAGTTCGAGTTTTAAAAGCCATAAACTATAAAGTACCTCAAAAAAGAGAACGATTAATTTTAGTAGGTGTTCGAAAAGATATTATTGAAAAGTACGAATACCCGAAGCCTTACCAAAGGATTTACAACCTAAAAGATGCCTTAAAAAAAGGAGATTTATTTAATAAAAATGTTCCTGACTCTGCTGGCTCTTTATATCCCGATCACAAAAGAGGCGTTTTGGAATTGGTTCCTCCTGGAGGGTATTGGAGAGATTTGCCTGTTGACATCCAAAAGGAGTATATGCAGAAAAGTTTCTACTTAGGAGGTGGCAAAACAGGAATGGCAAGAAGAATTAGTTGGGATGAACCTTGCTTAACGCTAACTTGTAGTCCTGCTCAAAAGCAAACAGAAAGGTGCCATCCTGATGAAACACGTCCTTTTACAGTAAGAGAATATGCTCGTATCCAAACCTTCCCTGACAATTGGGAATTCTCAGGTTCTGTTTCACAACAATACAAGCAAATCGGTAATGCAGTGCCCGTTAATTTAGCTTTGGAAATTGGATATTCACTTGTAAAATTTCTCAACGCAGTTTACCAAAACAAATGATTCGTATTTGAATTGATTTCTTTTTGATATTTTCGTGAATAAATTAATCGAAAATGTCAAAACTTTCATGGATTTCGGATGAGGCCTTAAACAAGGAAGTAACTTCCTTACTTCAAAAAGCAGATGAAGCTAAAACAAAAGCGGATAAAAAGTTTGGGAGTAATGTTATCGATCCATTTTCGGCTGTCTTTAATATGGCAGGATTCAAATTGAGTTATGATGATTGGCATAAAACTGAAACAACCAGACAAGCACAGAAAACGCTTCAAAATCACATAGGAGAATTTCATCAAAAAATTCTTGGTTCAGTAAACGGTTGGAGTGATTTGGAAAGAGGAAATGTAGTTGATCTATCTTCCGAAAAGCAAATGATAATTGCTGAAATTAAGAATAAATACAATACCATTTCTGGAGGTAAACTTTCTGAACTTTACAACTCTCTCGATAGACTGGTTATGCCCAAAGCTAGTAAGTATAAAAATTATACAGCTTATTACGTGACCATCATTCCCAAAAACAAAAAACGAACAAATTCATTGTTTACTCCTTCTGATAAAGACAGAGGCAAAAAGTGCGAGGATAACGAATTGATTCGTGAAATAGATGGGGCAAGTTTTTACGAATTAGTCACTGGGAGTAAAAATGCCCTAAGAGATTTATTCGACGTTTTACCAAAAGTAGTTAAAGAATGTGGCGGTTATCAAATCGATAATTTCATCCAACTTAAAAATTATTTTGATCAAGCTTTTGAATAA
>CALDSS010000098.1 GCA_937924495.1 uncultured Saprospiraceae bacterium | reverse complement strand
ACCATTTGACCTTTTTCATTGACCAAAATATTACCTGGATGTGGGTCAGCATGATAAAGTCCATCTTTCAAAACCATTTTACAACTCAACTCCAACACCTCTTTAGCCAATTGCTGTCGGTCGATGCCCCAAGTTTTCAATTGCCGTAAGTTGTTGATTTTCACTCCTTCACAAAATTCAGAAACCAGTAATCGGTTGGTAGAAATTTCTGGGTAGGTTTTAGGAACCAAAACATCTTCCTCAGTCGCCAAACTCTCTCGCATGAGTTCCATGTTGGTCATTTCCTGCTCGTAATTCAACTCCTCCTCAATCATCAATCGCACTTCACCAGCCACCTCGTTCATTCCTCTTATTTTGAAAATGCGAGCAACAAGAGAGTTCACTTTTTCAAACAAATCGAGATCAATTTTAGCTAATTTCGGAATGTGGTCATGCTGCACTTTTATCGCGACTTCATCTCCATTTTTGAGTGTTCCTCGATGCACTTGCCCAATCGAGGCAGACGCAAGCGGCGTTTCTTCTATTTTTGAAAAATGAGTTTCGATAGGAGCCTTCAACTCCTCTTCAATCCTTTTTTTAATTTCTTCAAATTGGCAAGCAGGTGCATGATCTTGAAAATCTTCGAGTGGTTTCCGAAATTCATCTGGCAAAAAAGTGGAGAGGATAGAGATGAGTTGACCAATTTTTATAAACAATCCTTGCAGTTCTAAAAATGCTTTGCGCAAGCGATGAGCACTCCTCACGTGTAACTTTTTGCTATGCTTATCAAAATACGATTTTCCAAAAATCTTACTTTTCAAAAATAGCCAAACATAATCCATCGCAATGACAAAAGTTGCCCAATAGACTTTGCGCGCACGCCATGATCTGGAAAGTTGTTTTTTGGTCATGGACAAATGTAGGAAGTTATTACAAAAAACGGGGCAACATGAACTTCATGCTGCCCCGAAAGATATTTAACTCTGGTGAGAATTAAAGCTTACTTTTCTTTTGAAATTCTTTCGCACCTTTCTTTCCTTTTTTGCCCTTCTTCCCTTTCTTTCTTTTTCGGTTTGGATCGATGGTGTCAAAAATTTCATATTGCTCTGGCGTCAATAATCTTTTGATTTCCGCAGTTTTTGCAAGGTGATTATTGTATCTGAATTCCGCCATTTCCTCTCTACTCGTTATCGCTGTCTTCGCTGCTTTTGCTTTCTCTCTATACGTTTTTTGAATAGCTTTAAACTCAACCGCTTGTTCATCAGATAGACCTAATTTCTCTACAGCTTTTGCCATTCTCTTTTCTCCTCTTTCTTTAAGTCCACGACGCATTTCTTCGCCATCCGCTTGAGCATTTATGGTCAACGTACCTAAAATCAAAACAGCCATCGCTGCTAAAAATTTGAATTTGAATTTCATAATTTAAAAGTTTTAATATGTTCGAAAATAGTTTCGGGTAGTTAAGTATTTCGCGAAATTTGATGATAAATCATTTGAATTCCTTTTTGCCTCAAATATTCTCTCTCCTCAATTTCCGCTAACTACTTACAGTTAAGACTTGAATTAAAAAGAAAGGTTTAAAAGCATGAAGGTTAATAATTTTAACACTCATATAGCACAGGCATCCATGCCTGTGCAAATACCAAACGTTATTCAGCAAGAATTAGGTTTTCTCAATCCTGAATTTTACAAATCCCAAAAATTTGTTCTCGCGAAAACTTCTCACACAGGCAAGGATGCCTGTGCTACATAAAGCCAATTTGGATGAACTATCAATGAAGAAAAAATTGGCCAAATGAAGCACAACATTTTTTCACAAACTCTTTTCCAAAGTAGCACAGGCATCCTTGCCTGTGCAAATCCCAAACGTTATTGGTCAAGAATTAGGTTTTATAAAATTCCAAAAATCAGTTTTTTATAAAAAAAACACCTCACGCAGGTAGGGATGCCTGTGCTACTTTTATTACATTTGAATATGAAAGAGAAAACGAACAACCCAACTTTCTATAACAGGAACCTACCTCACTTTACACCAGAGGAAGGAGTATTTTTTATCACTGCTTGCCTCAAGGGAGCATTACCAAAATATATCCGCAAAGAGTTGAAAGATGACGGACTTAGTTTCGAGCAGACGCGGCTTGAAAAATATATTGGTAATGAAAAAAGTCCACAGTGGCTTAAAGAACCTGCAATTGGTAAAGTGGTAAAAAACACGTTACATCATTTTGATAATGACAGATACAAGTTGATTTGTTATTGCATCATGTCTAATCATGTCCATTTTGTAATTTATAAACTTAAGTTGCCACTCTCTAAAATCATGCATAGTATCAAGAGCTATTCAGCCAATAAAGCAAACAAAATTTTAGATAGAAGTGGCGCCTTTTGGCAAGATGAAAGTTTTGATAGAAGCATCAGACACCGAGGTGAATTGGCTGAAATCATTAATTACTGCTTGGAAAATCCAATCAAAGCAGGCTTAGTAAAAGATTGGAAAGATTGGCCACACACCTATTTGAAAGAAGGTTTCGAAAAGTTTATTTTTGAAAAGTAAATTAGCACAGGCATCCTGCCTGTGCAATCCCGAGAGCTCTTGAAAATGGCTATACCTTTCCACATTCTAATTTTCAAAATTCAGAAATTTCTTTTTTCAAGACAACACCGCTGCACAGGCAGGGATGCCTGTGCTACATGAATTAAACCTTTTCAAAAAGTAATCGTCCAACTAAAAAAGATTCATTTGACGACCACCGCTGCAAACATACCCGATGAGAAAATACTGGAGTTGCTCAAGCAACAGCAGGCATCTGGAATGGAACGTGGAATGCGGATGATGATGGACAAATATCAAAGCAGATTATTCTCAACGATTTATAAAATTGTGGGAAATACTGAAGATGCAGCCGATGTTTTACAAAACTGTTTCATCAAAGCATATCGAGCGATTGGAAAGTTTGAACAGAAAGCACAACTCTACACTTGGCTCTATCGCATCGCTACCAATGAATCTTTGACTTTTTTAAGAAAAAAGAAAAAAAATAATACGCTGGGATTGGACGAAATACCAGCTATTGCGAACCAAATCACTGGCTCAAGCACAATAGAAAGTGATAAAATAGAAAGGCTTTTGCAGGAAGCAATTGATTCACTTCCCGAAAAACAACAAATGGTTTTCATAATGCGCTACTACGATGAAATGCCGTATGATGATATGGCTGAAAAATTAGGAACATCTAAAGGCGCCTTAAAAGCATCCTTCCATCATGCGGTCAAAAAGGTGGAAACTTATTTAAAAAAATCAGACATTTATTAGAAATGAAAGAGGAAATAAAAAAGGAATTGGAGGGGCTTTCGCCAAAGTTGGCAAAGTTGCAACAATCCAAATCAGTTCCTAAATTGCCCGACGCACTGTTTCATAATATGCAGCAGAGTGTGATCCAAGAGTTGAAAGGTGATTTAAAAACAACCGTTCAACCTAAAAAGAAATCTTGGTGGGCTACTTTTTTCAAACCAGTTCCGGCCATGGCATTTGCAACTTGCCTGGCATTGGCGGTCGCTGGTTTTTACTTCTTTGGTGAAGAAGCTACCACACCTCAGTTTGTCTTTGAAGAAATAACCGATGATGAAATTTTAGCTTACATCGATAATAACATTGAGGACTTTGAATCAGTCTCTTTGTTAGAACTCTCTGATGAAGAGGAAGATGATTTATTCGAAGGTGATATTGATGATTCGGCATTAGATGAATTTCTTGACCCAGACGATTTTGACGAATCAGCTTTTGAACAACTATTTTAATCTGAATAAAAAACCACAAAAGATGAAAAGGATAATTTTAATTGCACTAATAATCAGCTCATTTACTGCCGCCACTTTTGCTCAAGATGGAGAAAGAATAAGACGCGGAAAAGAGCGAATCGAATCATTGAAGATCGCTTTCATAACGGAGAAACTGGAATTAACACCAGAAGAATCTCAATCATTTTGGCCAATTTATCGAGCGATGCATGACCAGTTAAAATCTTTAAGGCCAGAAGATAAAATCCGTCCAGCAGACATCGAAAGCCTAACGGATGCAGAAGCTGATGAGATGATTGAAAGACGTTTTGAAGCAGAAGAAAAACGACTGGCTATCAAACGAGACTATTCAAAAAGACTTCGAAAAGTATTACCAGCCAAAAAAGTAGCGATGTTACAACCTGTTGAAAAAGCATTCAAACAACAGCTTTTGAAGCGGGTGAGAAGAGGAAAAAGAGGGCGTGATTTTGAGAAGAGATTTTGACAAAAAAAGCCGTACCTTTCGAAATTCGCTTGAGGTACGGCTTTTTTATTTTTATGAAAA
The DNA here is from genome assembly GCA_937924495.1 of uncultured Saprospiraceae bacterium. GTDB lineage: Bacteria > Bacteroidota > Bacteroidia > Chitinophagales > Saprospiraceae > JAGQWW01. The sequence continues at coordinate 11,661 of CALDSS010000098.1, read as the reverse complement.
CTCTACAGACTTCCCCACACCTGCTCCACCATTTTTCGCGTAAGCGTCTCGATATAATAACTCCCAGCTGATGGGTCATTCACTTTATCAAAATGACTTTCCATCGTCAAAAGGTGATGAACGTTTCGAGCAATTCGTCTTCCAAAATCATTTTGATGCGAAGGGGTAACCGTGAGTCTTACAGCTCCTCCAACATGAGCAACCATCGCCATCGTCGTCGCTTTTATCATATTTGTATTTGGATTTTCATCTTGGGTTTTGGGAGCAAAAGCTACATCAATTTGAACTCGATCTACTTGCACTTCATAGGCTTTCAGAACATTGGCCCATAAAAGATGTAAGGCGCGCAGTTTTGCTATTTCCACAAAATAACTGGTTCCTATATAAATCGAAAATTGTAGATTATCAGCAATTGTTTTGGCGTCCAAACCTGCATCCGTCAAGTTATCCAAAACCTCGATGCCTTTTTTAATTATGGTACTTAATTCACTGACTACATTTTCAGTTCCATTCCAATTTGGCTTGCCATTGATGGTCATAAATTTGAAAAATGGAAAAGTCGATTCCCAATGTTTCAAATCATTGGCAAGGGTTGGGTAGTCTTCTTTTTTAGGTTGAAAATGAATGGCTCCATTGATATCGCTCAGCGCTTTTCCTTTCGATTCATTGTATTCCTGAAATTCTTTGAGAATGGAGTTCCAATCTTTCCAACTTGCATTTTCCCAATAAAAATTAGTCGAAATCCAATCGGCTTGCACTTCATTGAAAAGTGCTTCCCAAGTTTTCATTTGTGGATTTCTTTGAAAAACGATGCCAGGTGCGTTGACGCCATTGGTCAATCCTTCGAGCAATTGGGCATTGGCAGTTTTTGCGTTCTCCACGAAAGTGGTCTCCCCTATTTTACAATCAACTGGCATTTTGATGGGAGCAGCTTGCGGCGCATCCTCCTTCATATAAAAAGGCTCGATGACACCCAATTCCTTCAGCTTCCATTGTAATTCTTCAAAAGGTCGCCCTTTCAATTCTTTCTCAATTTTGGACAGCCAGTCTTGTTTAGTAGCAGGTGAAAACTCCGCGAATAGGTTTGACATTCAATTATAGATTTCCACAAAGATAGCCACCAAAAAGAAAAATCCGATTTCACAATAAAGGAAATCGGATTTTCTCAAGGGTCAGGTGATATATCTTTAACTAATCGGTATAATCGAAGGTTTTACTTATCTTGCTACGGCTTCTTCCCCATGACCAACCAAATTTGAAGGTCACTTGTCCATAAGGAGCAGATACCTCAGAGTCATTCACCAAAATATCTGTATTGGTGACAAATCGGTACCCACCATCGAGGCCGACTCTAAACCAACGGAAGACATTCAGTTCTACTCCTGCTGATGGTTCAAAAACCAAAATTTCGTCTGAACCGGTGCCTCTCATTCGAAGGTTTCCTCCTCCGGCAAGTAAAGTGAATTTTGGATGGATAGCTTTGTGAGAAAATGGCGCATAACCAATCATCAATCCATTATAGCTGATATTCAGGTCGGTATTTTGAACATCAGAACCGATATTAAAATCATTGGTAGTAGAGTAACCTCCCCAGCCAATAAACAATTTTTTTCCGAATTCCAATCCTCCATATCCTCCTGATACGACGGCAAAGTCATCATCAAAGAAGGTGAGGTTGGTGGTATTGGCTCCCCAAGCACCAGTCAAGCGAAGTCCAGATTTACCAAAAATAGTTTCGTCACGTTGAGCAAACATAGTTGCTGTAAGCATCCCTATCATCAGGGCAGTGAAAGCAAGTTTTTTCATTTCTCAAAAATTAAGACGGGTTTTCTAATTGATTTCACTTTAAGGACAGGAGAGTTGGAGTGTACCCTAAAAAATTTTAATTATTTTTGAAATTGAAAATTAACACTAGTATGAATATTAGGAAAATTTTATTGAGGTTCTTCATTATTATCATGTCATTTATTGACATTGTTAGGCTCATTCTTCTTGTTCAAGGAATTTATAAATTAGGAAGAATGCCAACATTCATGGATGGATTATCTCACAAGGGGAAACTATTTGCTCACCAAACGGATGAAAATATCTTGCTCTTCGGACATTTCTTATTTCCAATTTTCGCATTCTTGATGATTGCTATTCTAATCCATTTTATTAACTACAAAAAAGAAATATCGAAATGGGAAATTGGGTTAGCAATATCTCTGATTCTATTTGAGATTGGTATTCGATTTATTGAAGGTTATGAGTTTATTATGTTTGATTGAATATTCCTTTGTGAAACTTTGTGGTATTTCTGTGTCTCTTTGTTTCACAGCTCATCGTGAAATAACTGTGACACAGAGTTGCACAAAGAAGCACCGAGGTTCACAGAGATCTACAAAATCAAAAACTCTGTTCGTCTATTATTTTGCTTTCCTTGTTCCGTTTCATTAGAATCAATCGGCTTGGTCTCTCCAAATCCTTTTGCCGAAAGGCGGCTACTTTCAATTCCATTTTCAATTAAGAAGTTTTGAACAGCCTTAGCTCTATTAGTTGATAATTGGAGGTTGCTGTTGTCATTACCTACATCATCCGTGTGGCCATTGATTTGGATACGAATGGTTGGATTTTTTTCTAACATTCTTTTCAGACGTGTCAATTCATCGACAGACTCTGGTCGCAAATCAGCGGAACCCGTGGCGAAAAATACATTTTTCAAAATGATAGGTTCACTTTTAGTGGGAGCAGGTTTATTAGGCGTTACTTCAACTTTTATCTTTTTCAAAAATATTTCCATCGTAAATGGATCGGCAAGTGAAGTAGCTTCTTTCAAGGCGAAATTTTCAGAGTGAAAAGCATACTCTGGTTTTTCGACATGCAATCCATAATTATCACCCATCGGAATACAAACCAGTATTTCACCAGCCTTGTCTGTGTTGCCGTTATAATTTATTTTTTGAGTAGAAAGATTGGTCAATTGTGCATAGGCTTGAATTGGTTCTTTGGTATCGGCATCTTTTACAATGGCTTTGACATAAGTCACCGGTGTGGCACGAGCTGCTTCGGGTAGTTCGAAAGTATAAATGTCTAAATTGATACGCGCACTCTGATCTTTAAAGGCATTTGCCTCTTCTTGCTCAGCAGTTTTCTCCATCATTCTATCAGTGGCAAAGTAGGCTGTTTTGCCATCTCTTGCAATGAAAACTGCACCCTCATGTTCTTCAGTATTGATTGGATAACCGAGGTTTTGAGGGGTTGACCAAGTACCATCATCCTGCATTTTTGAAAAATACAAATCGTCTTTCCCCATTCCTGGATGTCCTTGAGACATAAAATATAACGTCTTCCCATCAGGGTGAATATAAGGTGATTGATCATCCTCGGAGGTGTTGATGACATCACTCAACGGTTCTGGTTCAGACCATCCTTTTCTTTTTCTTTTAGTAACGAAAATATCTCTTTTGCCCTTTCCGCCTCTATCTGAAACGAAATAAAGTGTCTTCCCATCAGCTGAAAGCGAAGGTTGAGATTCCCATGCTGGAGAGTTGATGGGGCGACCCAAATTTTTGGGTTCAGTCCATTTGCCTTCACTGACTTGTCTGGAATAATAAAGGTCGCAGCTACCCAATGCTTTCTGTCGATTACAGCCTGTGAAGATGAATAATTTACCATCGGCAGACATCGTTTGCGCTCCTTCATTCAAACTGGTATTGATGGAAGTAATAGGCAGGGCCTCCGACCAACCATCTTCTGTTCTTTTCGAAACAAAAAAGTCTTCCTGCCCAAATGTGTTTCGAGTAAAAATCATGGATTGATTGTCCACCGAAATGATAGGCAAATATTCCTGCGCATCAGGAGAGTTGACATTTCCACCCAATTGAGTTGGATTATAAGGCACTGGATTTTTGACTGCTACGGCAGCAAATTTTCCATTTTCAATATATTTTTTTGCGGAAAGAATGCGGCGTTCATTTTCTTTTTCTAACGTCAAATACTTTTCAAAACCTGCCACTGCCGATTCATAGTTTTTGGCTTTCATATCCGTCATCGCCAAACTGTAATAAACGCTTTTGCTGAAATTAGGAGCAATCTCAATTACTTTCTGATAGCCCGCTTTGGCCCCTGCATAGTCTCCTTGATCAAATTTAATATTTGCCAATTGTGCTTTGGCATCGATAAAATTAGGATCTTGTTTTAAAGCCTTTTCGTAAAACTTGATAGCCTTTTCCAAATCCCCCACCTTCGCAGATTTTCGACCTGAATTATAAAATTTCAAGGCCTTTTCTTTCGTCGTTTTTCGGGTAGTAAAACTTTGAGCATTTACCTGTTGAAAACAAAGAGTAAAACAAAAAAGAATCAATAATCGAGTCATAATAAAATTTAGCTTGGTCAACCTTTAATTAGACGAATAGCCAGAGGAGAGGTTATTTAAACGAAAAGAAAATATAAATGATTGTTGAAGAATCGTCATTTTGATAGATTTAGCATCTTAATTTCCTCAAATGACTTTTTCATTTTTTCCAATCGATGAAAAAACGAAACAAAAAAATCTCGTTAAATTCAAAAGCCTACCGGCTGAATTTAACCCTTTGGTTATTCTCGATTTTTAGAATCAATCAAAATCGTAACTGGTCCATCATTGAGCAAACGAACTTTCATATCTGCTCCAAATTCACCTGTTTGGACTGGTTTGCCAGTGATTTGAGTTAAGGTTTCTACAAATTGCTCATACATAGGAATAGCAAATTCAGGTCGAGCGGCTTTGATGTAGCTGGGGCGATTTCCTTTTTTAGTGCTGGCATGAAGGGTAAATTGGCTCACGACAATGATTTCACCATCAGTATTCATGACGGATTTGTTCATCACCCCATTTTCATCATTGAAGATGCGTAGTTTGCTGATTTTTCCACACAACCAATCAATGTCTTCTTTGGTATCTTCATTTTCGATACCTAATAAAATTAAAAGTCCCCAGCCAATTTCTGATTTTTTGACACCTTCAATAGTGACGGATGCTTCGCTGACTCTTTGGATGACTATTCGCATGCAATGGTTTTTGAATTAACTCATTATCTGCAACTTCGCAAATTTCAACATAATCCGTTTATCCTCATTTCCCATTTCCGCAAAACGGATGGTAGCGATTGGATTGGTAGCTGAGCCATCAATATTGACAACTTGTCCTTCTCCAAATTTCATGTGCAGCACTTTCATGCCCGATTGAATTTCGCCCATTGGGCTGGGTTTGAACGTAGCTGGATCGACTTTGAGAGTCAATTGTTTTTTACGGAGTGGTTTGAAATTTCCAATAACTTTCGAGCTGGTATTTTGCTTTTTGGCTGCTCCTCGGTATCCGCCGCTTGTAGCATTGTTGTGCGCCCCAAATGCCTGACGAGAAGAAGCCGTCAACGAGACCGAACCGTCTAAATGATCCGACCCAATTTCTTCTAAAAATCGACTCGGCGAATTATACCGCACACTTCCATGCTGGTATCGACTTGTGGCAAAGGAAAGTGTCAAATTTTGCTCGGCACGTGTGATGGCCACATAAAACAATCGGCGTTCCTCTGCCACTTGTTCTGGCGAATCCAATGACATAAAAGAAGGGAAAAGATTCTCTTCCAGACCCACACAAAAAACAGATTTAAACTCCAGTCCTTTTGCGGAGTGAACAGACATTAAAGTCACCACATTATCACCGTGCTCTTTTGCATCAAAATCGGTTACCAATGCAATATTTTGAAGGTAAGAAGACAACGAACGATCTTCATTTTCGCCTTCAATATCAATCAACAAATCACCTTCGACAAACTCATTGATGCCATCCAAAAGTGAGTTGACATTTTCCAACCTACCCAACCCTTCAATGGAGGTATCATTTTTCAAATGGTCAATCAAACCCGACTGTCGAGCCACAAAAGTGGCCACTTCATAGGCAGTTCCATCTTTCGCTTTTTTAGCTGCTTCGATCAACATTTTCTTGAATTCGAAAAGTGTATTTTTCGCTTTTGCGGAAATGGGTGCACTGTCAATCGCCTGCCACATGGTTTGATTCAGAGCATTGGCCGTATCGCTGACTTTATCAATTGACGTTTTTCCAATTCCTCGTTTTGGGTAATTAATCACGCGTTTCAATGCCTCATCATCGGCGGGGTTGACCACCAATCTCAAGTACGAAATCAAGTCCTTCACCTCTTTACGTTGATAAAAAGACAAACCACCATAAATTCGGTAAGGGATATTATATCTGCGCAAATATTCCTCAAACACTCTCGATTGAGCATTGGTACGATATAAAATTGCGATATCTTGATTGCTCAAATGATAACGCATTTTTTGCTCCATGATAGCATCCGCCACTCGTTTACCTTCTTCCGAATCCGTCAATGCTTTTATTATCTGAATCTTCGCCCCCTCCCCTTTATCAGACCAAATCGTCTTTTTTATCTGATTTTTATTGACACTAATGACCTCGTTTGCCGCTTTCACAATATGGTCGGTCGAGCGATAATTTTGCTCCAATTTGAACACCTGAATCCCATCTTTGGTAAAGTCTTTTTCATAATCCAAGATGTTCTGAATCGTTGCTCCACGGAAGCCATAGATACTTTGCGCATCGTCTCCCACCGCACAGATATTCGCTCTACTACCTGGATATTTTACCAGTTTTTTAATAATCGAATATTGCAAAAAGTTAGTATCCTGAAACTCATCTACCAAAATATACTTGAATCGTTTCCGATACTTTTCTAAAACATTGTCGGGGTTCTTTTGCAACAGCTCAAATAAACGAAACAACAAATCATCAAAATCCATTGCCCCTGCTCGTTTGCAGCGGTTGACATATTCCGTATAAATTTTATGAAAATGTGGTTTTTTGGCAACCCGATCCTTTTCCAGCATTTCGGGCGTTTGGACGTAGAGCTTCGGCGTTATCAAATTACTTTTACAAGAAGAAATTTTGGAGCGCATGGCATTGGCATTATATACCTTGCCATCCAGATTCAATTGTTTTATGATGGTTGTAATCAGACTTTTACTATCATCCGAATCGTAAATCGTAAAATTGGAAGGATACCCAATCTTCTCTGCCTCCGACCGAAGAATACGGGCAAAAATACTATGGAATGTCCCTGCGTAAACTCGATTGGCTCTATCTCCTACTACTTTAGAAATCCGCTCTTTCATCTCACGGGCCGCCTTGTTGGTAAAAGTCAGAGAGAGAATTTCCCACGGCGGTGTGCCTTTTTCAATGATGTGTGCTATTCGATAAGTAAGTACACGCGTCTTGCCTGACCCAGGGCCAGCGACCACCAAAACAGGGCCTTCTGTGTTCACTACTGCTTTGCGTTGCACCTCATTTAACTCGTCCAAATAGCTGCTCATTATTTCTCACGGTTGACGGAAGACGGCTAACGGTGGACGGATTTTTCCGTGCTTTTCCTTCTTCACCGAATTCCAGTTATAAAAAGCTGTAAAAATAGTCGATTTATCTTTTGTCGGGACACTGTGAAGGTATGAATTTTCCACAAACAAAGAAATTATTTGTTTTTAAATTTTAACAAAATGTTTTAAAAATTTTAATTTGTAAGTGCCTGAAGGATAGGCACTAACTGAGGAGGTCACGGGAAGTGACCGCCTCAGGTGAGACGTATTCTGAGGCGGTCACTTCCCGTGACCTCCTCAGTTTTAATAAATTTCCTTAGAAGTTTACCTACCACCTTTACCAAGTTTCACTCAAAATCTCTATCTTCATAACAAAGTACAAACTATGAGATTTTACAATAACCAACTCTTTCATATCTATAATCAAGGCAACAACAAACAACAGGTATTTTTCAATGATGAAAACTATAAATTCTTTCTTTGGAAAATGCGCAGCTACTTAACTCCCTTTGGAGATTTAATTGCTTTTGTCCTGATGCCCAATCATTATCATTGGTTATTTTTTGTTCGACAGAAAGAAGTTGATAGAACTATTGTGAATACACATTTAGATAAAGTCGAAAACCAAAGGCGACGGATTAAGTATGGTAAAAAGTTCATACCCAGAGAAGGACGTGGCGATTCTGATATTCAAAAAATGGATTTGAATGAAGCGATTGGGATGGTTGAACGAACTTATACCAGAGCTATTAACAAACAAAGAGAGCGAACTGGAAGCTTATTTAGAAAAGAGGCAAAAGCCAAAGATGCTTGGATTGATGAGTTTGTCACGGTGAAAAAAAATAGTGGGCAGTTAGATTTCCGGTTTGTTCTAGGAACAGATTATGGTTTTCAGTGTTTGAAGTATATTCATAAAAACCCAGTAGAGGCAGATTTGGTTTCTTCTGAAACTGATTGGGTGTTCTCATCTGCGAAAGATTATGCGGGACTTAGGAAGGGGACAATTTGTAATTTGGAAATGGGGAGGGAGTTGATGGGGTTTGTTTGAAATACGCTTAAAAAACTGAGGAGGTCACAGGAAGTGACCGCCTCAGAGGGAAAGCTTTTTTAGCGATACTTTTTGTGACCTTTTGGATTAAAATAGTGATTAAGCAAAAAAGCCGTGTCTTCCTAAAAAAGATATTTATGAAAACTTTCATTTCGACTATTCTACTATTTGTATTTTTTGTTCCATTCAATATTGAGCGAATATCAGTTTTTAGAGGCACCGGTGTAAAAAGCCACGAATGCACGAGTATTTACAATTACTCATTCGTGCATTCGTGGCTTAAAAAAATCATTTGAGACTTTCAAAATAGCCCCATTTAAAATTATGGCCTTTTTGAATCCCCTCCCACTGGCGATTCATCATTCATCAAATGCTCCTCCAAGAAGTCCGTCATTGCCTGATATAAATGTAAGCGGGTATTTCCACCATAAATACCATGATTGCGATTTGGATAAGCGTAATTTACAAATTGCTTATTGGCATTGATAAGTGCATTCGCCATTTCGGCCGTGTGCTGGAAGTGGACATTATCATCACCCATACCATGCGCAAGGAAGTAATTTCCTTTTAGTCGGTCAGCAAAATTGACGGGTGAATTATCGAAGTACCCATTTGGATTTTCTTTTTCCGTTCGCATAAAACGCTCTGTGTAAATGGTGTCATACCATTTCCAATTGGTCACGGGCGCCACAGCGATAGCCGCTTTGAAAACATCATTTCCTTTAAGCAAACAATTCGTTGACATGTAACCGCCGTAACTCCAGCCGAAGATGCCGATACGGTTAGGATCGGTATATTTCAATCCACCTAAATATTTAGCAGCTGCAATTTGATCAATCGTTTCGTAATGCCCCAATTGCTGATAGGTCATTTTTTTGAATTCCTCACCACGTCCACCTGTTCCTCTATTATCCACTACCGCAATGACGTATCCTTGCTCTGCCAACATTTGAAACCACCAGTAATTTTGACCTCGCCAACTATCCACCACTTGCTGACTGCCTGGACCACCATACTGATACATAAAAACTGGATACTTTTTCTTTTTTGAAAAATTAGGTGGCTTTATCATGTAGCCATTGAGCGATACATTTTCGTTGGTTGTGAATTGGAAAAACTCAGCATCTGACGCTTTATATGCTTTTTTGCTCGCCAACAAATCTTTATTGTCCTCAATTACACGAATCAACTTGCCTCTGCGGTCATAGACTTTATAGGTTGGCGGCGTATTGATGGTAGAAAATGTATTGACATAAAAATCGAACGTGCTACTGAATTGTGCAGAGTTCCAGCCCTCTTCTTTGGTGAGCATTTTTGGCTTTTTACCCGAAAGGGAAGCGGAATAAATCTCTCGTTGCATCGGAGATTCTTTGGCAGCTTGGAAATATACTTTCTTATTTTCTTCGTCCACTCCATAGAAATGATCGACCTCCCAATCTCCCTGCGTCAATTGCTTCAGTTGCTTGCCATTTTCATCATATAAATAAATGTGATTGAAACCTGACTCTTCACTTGTCCAAACGAAATTGCCGTTTTTCAAAAAGTATAAATTGTCAAACGTGCCGTCTTCGATGTACCATTTATTTTTGCGATCGAAAAGGAGAGAAGTCGTTCCTTTTTTGGCATCCGCCATCAATAGTTCAATATGATTTTGGTGGCGATTCAGACGATAGACACATAATTTCTTCGGGTCTTTTGTCCATTTGATGCGTGGGATGTATTGGTCTTTTTCAGCACCAACATTCACCATCACTGACTTTTTCTTTTTTACATTATAAATGTGAATGCTCACTTCAGAGTTCTTCTCGCCTACTTTCGGATATTTGAATCTGACATACTCTGGGTACAAACCACCTTTATAATTCGTCATGATAAATTCCTTCACCTCGCTTTCATCAAATCGGTAGTAGGCAATATTTTTCCCATCAGGTGACCATGCAAAACCTTGGGCAAAACCAAACTCTTCCTCATACACCCAATCCGTTGCACCATTGATAATTTCATTGTATTTGCCATCCGTGGTGACTTGGGTGAGTTTACCATTTTTAAGATTTTTGACGTATAAATTGTTGTCAAAAACGAAAGCTACTTTCTTTCCTTTTGGGTCAAAAGTCGCATACATCTGCTTGCCACCATCGAACAATTGCGTCAGTTTTTCGCCATCCCAGACATAATAATTCGCTTTTCGCGAACGACGATAAATGGCTTCCTCATCTGTTGTCAACAACATTTTGGATTCATCCTTACTGAAAGAATAGCTATTTATTTTTCCTGAAAAACCGGATTTGCCTTCGAGTGCTGTAGCATCCAATAAAGTCTTCGTCTCTTCACCGGTCACCAAATCATACTGCATGACTTGATTGCCAACCAAACGGGTATAATGCCGTCCATCTTTTTGAAACGTAAATCCAGGAATGCGCTTAGGAGTGAATGAGTAATTTTTCCAGATATCTTCCAAAGTGATATTTTGTTGAGCAGTTAAAGGAGAAATCGCAATTTGAAATGTCAGTAGGACTAAAATTATTCGTATCATAGATTTTGAAGTTTTTGGCTGAAGGTTTTGTGCTTCAACTATTTTCTGTTTTTTAGACGGGTAAAGTTAGGTAGAGTTTTGGAAGGAATGTGTAATAAGGCGTACAAAGCTTCCATGACTTAGCGAAACATGGTTGGGCTGATTTACGCAAGTAATCTCATTCACAAAATTTATCAAAAAAAATAGTTTCTCAAACTTACCGTTAGTAATGTAATTTTATTTAACAATGATTTTCTTAAATATGAAAACCATAATACTTTTTATACTCTTGTTTATAAGTCATTCACTTTTCTCTCAAATGAGCTATTTTACTGGAATAGGTCCGATGGCAAGTAAAGCGATTAATGAACATACTGGAGGAGTTAATCCAAATATTAATGATTATTTTGTAGTCGGTGGCATTAAATTTCCAATAAAAAAAAGGCTCAATTTTTCATTTCAGAGTGAGCTGAATCGTTCTACGCTTGAGATTTATATGATAGACAGCGGTAGTTATATTTCTTATCTTAGAATTAGAAATAATTATTTGAGAATTGCTCCAATTATTGAATTCAAACCTTTGAGATTTATTGGATTTAGTGCGGGGCTATACTCTGGTTTGAGAATAGCAGAGAGGGCAAAAAATGATTCCATTCATCCGAACACAGTCCTTCTATCGAATGAAAAATTCACTAAGCCATTTGATTTCGGTTATTCCTTCGGCAGTGAT
>CALDSS010000097.1 GCA_937924495.1 uncultured Saprospiraceae bacterium | reverse complement strand
ATCCTTCCACAACCACATCAACCGCGACCCATAACTCCGAAAGGGCTTCCATTGTTCAGCAATTTCAGTGAGTTCAGCCATTTGAGTTTTGCCCTCACTTTTTACGTCGTACAATGCAATCATCCCATTTCTGACGCCCAAATCACCGATAGGAAATACATTTTCTCGAAACAAGGCGAACATTAAAATCATTTCGACTGTCCATCGACCAACGCCTTTTATACTTGTCAATTTTTCAATAATTGCTTCATCAGAGAGACTTTCCCAATCTTCGTTTGGATTATCTAAAAAGTATTGAGCGACGTTTTTTACATACTTAGCTTTTGAGTTTGAAAAACCGCAACCCCTCAATACTTCATGGTCAGTTTTAAGAATGGCTTCTGGTGGATGTGCCTCATTTTCAAACAAAGCCAAAAATCGTTTATAAATAGAAGCCGCTGCTTTGATAGAAAGCTGTTGCCCAACAATGGATCGAATCAACGCCTCATAAACACCCCCACGACTTGGTAGCGGAGCCAATGACATTTTTGTCATAACCTTTTTTAATTTGGGGTCTTTGCTTAGTTGTTTTTGGACTTCTGCTCTCATTTAAAAATATTCTATTTTTTGAATTCGAGAATTCGGGATGTTGGGAATTCGAGACAATTTTATTCGCTAAACCTCGATTTCACGATTTCTCAGAATCCAAGTATTTCAAATCTTCTTTTAGATCAATATTAAAATTTTTCACCCCATTGGATAAAAAATAATATGGAACTAAAAGTAGAATTAAAGAAAGAATGGCCATGGTTCTTCCTGCCTTGAAACTGACGTCAAAAGCCAAGAAAGTGAAAATTCCAAACATCAGAAAAAAGGTAATTAAAAACCCTTTGAAAAAAGAGGTTAAGCCAACGTTTAAGTCCAAATGAACGTGGTTGTCGTTGGTAGTAATTTTTCCTTTTGCGGCTGCACATAATTTGTACAGTTCTCCGCCCATGAAGTCGTAAGATTCTTTTCCAACTCTATCTATTGATATACGATCTCCATCTTTTTCAATTCGATACCTTCGCCTTCCGACCAATTTGTAGGTTGAAGGAGACTCCGATTTAAGATAATCGGAGTTGCTTAAGGACAGCTTTATTTTTCTTTTAAATATAATCAAAACCTTACTAGTGTTATTTTGTTTTTACTTGTTCCTATCTTGCGCAAAATAGGACTTTTATAAAATATGGAGAAAACGAGTTTAGCAGGAAGGGTTTTATATAAAAATAACCAGCTCATTGCCGTCAATAAACCAGCTGGTATTGCTGTCCAACCCGATAAAGTAGGCGATAAATCACTTAAAGATTTGGTAGAAATTTACTGTAAGCACCCCGTGCATATCATTCATCGGGTAGATCGACCTGCGAGTGGGGTAGTTTTATTTGCTAAAAATAAAAAAGCAGCAGCAAGTTTGGGGGAGCAATTCAAAAAGCAAAAGATAGAGAAGCAATATCTCGCAGTCGTAAAAAACGAATTTGCTGAAAAATCAGGAAAGATTTCTCATTTATTAGAAAAAGACGGGAGAAAGAATATTTCGAGAGTTGTGGAGAAAGAAACAGATAATAGCAAATCTGCTGAATTAAATTATAAATGGGTTGCCAGCAGCGAGGTCTATCATCTTTATGAAATAGAGTTGCTGACGGGCCGTCATCATCAGATTAGAGCGCAGTTGGCAGCCATGAAAAGTCCCATAAAAGGGGATGCTAAATATGGTTTTCGCCGAGGAAATCGGGATCGTTCTATACATTTGCATGCCTGGAAAATCGAATTCACTCATCCTGTCAGTGGTGAGCGCGTAAAATTAACTGCGCCGCTTCCAATCGAAGATTCGCTTTGGAAGTTTTTTAGTGAAAAAATATAATTGAAAAAATCCTTTGTGAAACTTTGTGTTTTCTCTGTGCAACTTTGTGTAACAGCTCTTAGTTTCGCTTAGCTAAAATATTAAACTTTTGGAAGAGCAAAAAAGAACAAACGTCAACGAATACGGAGAATTTGGTCTCATCGAGCACCTGACCAAGTCATTTGAAAATCATCAAGAAAGTACCATAAAAGGAGTGGGCGATGATGCCGCAGTCATTGCAGGCGATGGCGATTGGCTCACCGTCGTTTCCACAGATATGTTGATGGAAGGCATTCATTTTGACCTGATGTACACGCCGCTGAAACATTTGGGGCATAAAGCAATTTCGGTCAATGTCTCAGACATTTATGCGATGAATGGAGTGCCGGAGCAGGTGACCGTTTCGATTGCAATTTCTAACCGTTTTTCGGTGGAGGCATTAGAAGAATTATACGAAGGTATCAAAGTAGCTTGTAAAGAATATGGAGTTGATTTGGTCGGTGGTGACACGACCTCTTCTATGAAAGGATTGGCCATTAGCGTAACAGCTATCGGCAAGGCACATAAACAAAAGATAACTTATCGAAATACCGCCAAAGTTGGAGACATCATTTGTATTACCGGAAATGTTGGAGCCGCTTATCTTGGTTTGCAATTGCTCGAAAGAGAAAAACAAATCTTCCTCGAAAATCCTGATGTAAAACCAAATTTGGATGATCAGGACTTTCTCGTCGGTCGTCAATTAAAGCCAAGAGCGCGTAAAGATATGATTGCCCTCTTTGAGCAAAATGGAGTGGTACCTACTTCCATGATCGATATTTCAGATGGGGTGGCTTCGGAGGTTTTTCATATTTGTAAACAGTCCAATGTCGGAGCTATTTTAGAAGAGTCGGGCATCCCACTGCATCCAAAAACGGAAGAGATGGCTTTTAATTTTAAAATGGATCCAGCTACTGTCGCCCTTAGTGGAGGAGAGGATTACGAGTTACTTTTTACCATAAAAGAAGAAGACCTCGAAAAGGTGAAATATATGCCAGACATCTACATCGCTGGTGAAATTGTGGAGAAGGAGGAAGGCATCAATTTACACACAAAAGGTGGAAATATTCATGCCCTCAAAGCGCAAGGGTGGAAGCATTTTTAATTGTAGCACAGGCATCCTGCCTGTGAAAATCCAAGCGTTGGCAGGATTAAAAGTTTGTAAAACTTACTATTTTTGAAAAAGTAAAATTCTATTTTTCACGAAAACCTGCACAGGCAAGGATGCCTGTGCTACTTTGATTAAAATCCTAAGCATGAAGAAATTAATCTTCCCAGTATTCATTTTCTTAAGCACCCTCTCCTTCGCTCAAGAAAAAATAGACCCCTCTCTCCTCACCCTCGATCGGATTTATAATTCCTCAGAGTTTCGTCAAGAATACCCTCAACCTACCCAATGGATTGAAGGGGGTGAAGCCTACGCCGCGGTTGAGTTTAGTGAAACTGGTCAAAATGAATTGGTGCGCTATCAAAGTGAAACTCAAAAGAAAAGCGTTTTCATTCCAGCCAAAAAATTGATACCAAAAGAGAAAGAGGAGGCAATTAATATTGAAAGTTTTTCCTTGTCTCCTGACGAATCGAAAGTCCTGATTTTTACCAATTCAAGCCGTGTTTGGAGAGCTAATACGAAAGGTGATTTTTGGGTCTATGATTTTAAAACAAAACAACTGAATCAGATTGGAAAAGACTTTCCATCGTCGTCTTTGATGTTTGCAAAGTTCTCGGCAGATAATCGTTTCGTTGCCTACGTTCATAATTTCAATCTTTATAAAGAGGAGTTCAAAACTGGAAAAGTTACCCAACTCACTTTTGATGGAACGCGTGATATTATCAACGGAACTTTCGATTGGGTGTATGAAGAGGAGTTTGGTTGTCGCGATGGTTTTAGATGGAGTCCTGATGGGAAACAAATTGCATTTTGGCAATTGGACGCCAGTGAGATCGGCACTTTTTACATGATAAATAATACCGACTCTATTTATTCTCAATTGATTCCGTTGCAATATCCAAAGGTGGGAGAAGCCCCGTCAGCTTGTAAAGTTGGGGTGGTAAATTCAAAAAATGGAAAGATAAATTGGATACCTGTGCCGGGTGGTGAGAAGGAAAATTACATCCCAGGCATTCAGTGGGTGAGCAAAGATTTGTTGCTTGTGCAGCAAATCAATCGCAAACAAAATCATCTCAAAGTTTGGAAATATAAACCTTCGACTAAAAATTTATCCCTCCTTTATGAAGAGACCGAAGAGACTTGGGTGGACTTGAGTTACCCCGATGTCTCGTCCGCAGGATGGAGTGAAAACAATTTGAATATTGTTGATAAGGGTAAAGCATTTTTGCGAATGACCGAAAACGATGCATGGCGAAAAGTTTATAAAATCAATATCGAAACAGGTGAAAAAACATTGTTGACAAAAGGGGATTATGATGTGGCCTCGATGTTTGCATTTACAGACCAACGACTATTTTTTAGTGCTTCGCCCAACAACAGTGCCCAACGATATTTGTATAGCGTCGGTCTGGAAGGAAAGGGAGATTCAATTAGGCATACGCCCAAAGAATTTTCGGGAATTAATCGTTATAAAATGGCGCCAAATGGTCGGTATGCGATTCATAGTCATTCCAATGCTTCGACACCAAACACAGTTCGATTGGTAAAATTACCTGATCATCGAACCATCAAAAAGTTAGTCAAAAATGAAAAATTCAAAACAAAACTAAAAAACATTCAGCAACCTGATATTGAATTTTTTACCGTCAAAACAGAAGATGGAATTGAGGTCGATGGACGAATGATAAAACCCACCAATTTCGATAAAACGAAAAAGTATCCCGTCCTTTTTTATGTTTATGGCGAACCATGGGGGCAAGTAGGAATTGACAATTTTGTCGGTTTGTGGAATATCATGTTGGCACAAAAAGGATATGTCGTCATTGCCATGGACAATCGCGGAACACCTTGTCTGAAAGGAAGTGAATGGCGAAAAAGCATCTACCGAAAAGTCGGTATCATCAATAGCCGGGACCAAGCGATGGCCGCCAAAGAAGTGCTAAAATGGTCTTTCATCGACGCAGACCGAACAGCAGTTTGGGGATGGAGCGGCGGCGGTTCCATGACTTTAAATTTGCTATTTCGTTATCCGGAAATTTATAAAACAGGAATGTCTGTTGCGCCTGTAAGTGACCAGTTAGTTTATGACAATATTTATCAAGAAAGATACATGGGTTTGCCCCAAGAAAATAGAGAAGATTTTGTGGAAGGCTCCCCAGTTACTTATGCCAAGAATTTGGAAGGAAATTTACTTTTAGTCCACGGAACCACCGATGACAATGTCCACTATCAAAGTGCAGAACTGCTTATCAATGAATTGATTAAACATAATAAAATGTTTCAAATGATGTCTTACCCCGGCCGCTCACATGGAATTTATGAAGGAGCAGGAACGAGTCTCCATTTGAGAAATGTTTTGTTGAATTTTTTGACGCAAAATACAACGCCAGGAGGAAAGTAGCTCAGGCATCCCTGCCTGTGCAAACCCAAGCGTTTGCAAGATTAAAAGAACAGAGTTCTATTTTCCACGAAAACCCACACAGGCAAGAATGCCTGTGCTACTTATGAAATCCAACGCAAAAGATTACCATAAATTCGCCACCAAAACGGTCGAATTACTTTCTCAATATCTGAAAAAGAGTCAGGAAGGCAAGGTGCCTGTCTTGCAGCAAATGCCTGCGCAAAAGTTGGGGGAAGCCCTCAATTTAAATCAACTGATCAAAAAAGGTGGTTTGGATTTAGCGCAAATGCAAACCTTTCTACAAACCTATTTTGAAAACTCACAACACATGCATCATCCGCAATACATCGGGCATCAAGTATCGGTGCCACATGTGGCGAGTGGACTGGCCGATATGGTGCATGGTGTGGTGAATAATCCAATGGCTATTTATGAAATGGGTCCTTCCGCTGCGGTTATTGAACGAACGGTGGTCAATTGGATGCTTTCAAAAGTAGGTTGGTTTCATTGGGAAAAGTACACCAATTTTGAGCATCATCCTGAAAATGGAAGTGGCATTTTAACGCATGGTGGCTCTTTGGCAAATATGACAGCGATGTTAGCGGCTCGCGCTGCCGCTGCTCCTGATGCATGGGAGAATGGTGCGCCAGACGATTTGGTGGTTTTGGCACCAGAGGTTTCGCATTATTCGATTGCGCGTTCGATTTCGATGATTGGTTTGGGTAAAAAATCTATTGTTTCAATTCCAGTGAATGAGTTGGAAGTGATGCAACCAGAGGCACTTCAGTCTGCTTTAGAAAAAGTAAAATCAGAGGGTAAACGAGTGATGTGTGTCATCGCGAACGGCTGCGCTACAGCTACAGGTTTATATGACCCTATTGATGAAATCGGTCATTTTTGTGAGGAAAATAATCTTTGGTTTCATGTCGATGGAGCGCATGGGGCATCAGCTTTAATTTCCGAAAAAGAAAAACACTTATTGAAAGGAGTTAGACGTGCAGACTCCATGATATGGGATACGCATAAAATGTTGAGAACGACAACTTTATGTGCAGCAGTGCTTTTCAAAAATCCGACTTGTTTGTCCAATGCTTTTCAGCAAAAAGGGAGTTATATTTTTCATGAAAAAGAACAAGTAGGATTTGACCTTTTACCTTATCAAGTGGAATGCACTAAAGCAGGTTTGGGGACCAAACTCTTTTGGACATTAGCCGCGGAAGGGGAGCAAGGAGTGCGTGATTTTGTAGAAGGTCGATATGCTATCACTCGACAAATGCATGATTTGATTGATGCGCATCCTGATTTTGAATGTCCTTATTTTCCAGAGGCAAATATTCTTTGCTTTCGATATATTCATTTTGATGATGCAAAACAATTAGCACTTCGGAATGCCATTACAAAAAAGGGGAATTTTTATATTACTTCAGCAGAAGTGAGCGGGGTGAGATATTTAAGATTGACAGTGATAAATCCATTGACGACTTTGGGGCATATTGAAAAACTTTTAGAAGAAATTGTAGCACAGGCTTCCAACCCGTGACATTTTTGAAATATTTTAAAACCATTGATACACAGGGAAGGATGCCTGTGCTACATTATGAAAAAAGCAGTAATCGATCTTGGCACCAACACTTTTCACCTACTCATCGTCGATGTTTTGGGTAAAAAAGAATTTAATGAAATTTATAGAGAACGTATTTATGTGAAATTGGCTGAAGGAGGCATCGCAACCATCATCCCCTCTGCACTTGAAAGAGCCGAAAACGCGATGCTCCATTTTTCAAAAAAGCTAAAAGAATATGATTGCGAAAATGTAAAAGCCATCGGCACTGCTGCCCTCCGAACGGCAAGTAATGGAAACGATTTTATTAAAACCATCAAAGAGAAAACAGGTCTCCAAATAGAATTGATTAATGGACTGGAAGAGGCAACTCTCATTTATCATGGCGTCCGCAACTGTGTCGCTTTTGATGAAGAGAATCAACTCATAATCGATATCGGAGGTGGCAGTACGGAGTTTATTATTTGTAATGATGAGGCAGTCCATTGGGCGCAAAGTTTTCCAATTGGAGTAGGGGTGTTGTTCAAACAATTTCATCACGCTGATCCAATTTCAAAAAAAGAAATAGAAAATATTAGAACCCATCTTGAAGAAATTTTGCAGCCATTATTTTTAAAAATAAAAAAATATCGTCCTACTGTTTTGACAGGTTCGGCAGGGGCATTTGAAACGATTTCTGAAATGATGCCGCATGTTGAAATGACTAAAAATTTTTACATCCTAAAAATGGAGCATTTTCCACCTATTTTAAATTTCATTTTGAATGCAAGCTTAAAAGAACGATTAGCGCATCCTGATATTTCTGAAATGCGAGCGGAGTTGATGGTTGTTGCAGTCGTCCTCATTCAGTTTGTTTTAGAAAAGACGGGTATTGAGCAGGTATTCGTTTCTAATTATGCTCTGAAGGAAGGGGTGTTTTTTAGTGAGTAGTGGAATGAGCTGGACACAGAGTTGCAAAGAGAAAAAATCTGAACCAAAAGTGAAATGTTTGGTTTCACCTTTGATAAATATTTTGGCCACTAAGCAATCCGTCCTCCGTCAGCGAAGCGGCCGTTCACCGTCAACCGTAGAATAATGTTCGGACTTTTCAAAAAGAAAACAGAAAAAGAAAAATTGCTGGAGCAATACAAAAAATTGCAAGAAGAAGCCTATCGCCTTTCTCATACAGATAGAACAGCAAGTGATGCAAAAACCGCAGAAGCAGCCGAGTTGTTGAAAAAGATTGATGCGATGGAATAAGAGATTGTTTGATTGTTATTTTGAATGATAACAAATTTCCTACCTTTGCGCCGATTTTACATCACAGGGGTGCCATTTGGCTGAGATTATACCCTTCGAACCTGCCCGGGTCATACTGGGAAGGGAGTGAAGCAAGGCGGGCGAAAACACCTTTTTTTTACAAAATCACCCTGTCTATTCTCATCGGCAACCTGTGTATTAATTAACAAGTTGAATGTTCTATGTTCAAGGTTTTAAGTTTTCAATCGACAGCTTACAACTTGAAAATTTCAACTAAAACAGAAATACACAGATATGCGTTTCAAACACTTTTTTTCAGTATTAATTTTATTGATTCCACTGTTCCTTTTTGCACAAAAAAAGGTGACGGGTCGTGTCATTGATTTAGATGGTGAGCCATTGGTTGGCGCCAATGTCCTTTGGAAGGATATGAACAAAGTGGCAGTGACCAATGAAGAAGGAGCTTTCTATTTTGAAGGCGTTCCTGACAAAGAGCAAACTTTCAAAACCAGCTATTTGGGTTATCAAGAAGTGGACTTTATTTGCGAAGCCACTGATTATCAGTTGGTTATCAGAATGAGACCATCCTCTTTTTTATTAGAAAGCCCGACCATTAAGGCAGTTCGGGCTACACCCAAAAGTCCTTTCACCTATTCCAATGTTTCCAAAGAAGAAATCGAAGTGCAGAATTTGGGGCAAGATGTTCCTTATCTTTTGAGGTGGCAACCATCTAC
>CALDSS010000096.1 GCA_937924495.1 uncultured Saprospiraceae bacterium | reverse complement strand
CGATGGGAGTGATTCGCCTCCACGAGATGTGCTAATTCATGTACAATCACATAATCGACCACATCATCAGGGGCAAAAAGCAGGCGCGTAGAAAAATTAATATTGCCACGCGTAGAGCAACTTCCCCAATTGGTTTGATTGTATTTTAAATTTATGCTTTTGATGGGTTTTTGCATGTGCAATTGATTGTACTCATGCACACGGCGTCTGATGTCAGGTAAAAAATCTCTCGAAATCGTTCGGCTCAACAGATGGCGCACTGCTTTTTTGCGGTGCATTTCATTGTCTTGGTTGGTGAGTTTTAGAAAGATTTGATTGCCTTCGATTTTTGCTTTGTGTGATTTTAAATTGCTTTCTTCAATCCAAATCGTGTATTCGCGACTGCCTACTTGCAGTTTCATGCCATCCTCATATTCGCGTGTTTGAAGGCGTTGTTTTAGTTTTTCGCTTTTAGAAAGTTGGTCCTGCGCCCATTTTTTAAAATGCTCAATCTGCTTTTTTTCTTCGCTTTCGGGAAGGAAAATCGGCATTCTAATAATGACCCCCGACTGCCGAATCGAAGCACGCACATTGCGTCTGGACTCCCGATAAATCTTCACTGCTATTTTAACACCGTCCAGTTCCCAGACAGTTTTCTCAAGTTGTTTTTTTAGCATTTTAATTTATTTCTTACTTTAGGGCTTCTTTGAAGCTTGCCTCCTTTGGCAAAAATAACTTTTTACAAGAAAGTTGTTTCAATAGAGTATTCTTTTAAAACCTAAACTATATCAAATAAGATGGAGATTCGCAGATTGTTTGACTGTATCTATTATCAGTTAGAAAATTTTCCACTCGAAAAATCATTTACCTACAAGAGCGGAAATGATTGGAAGTCCTATAGTACTCAAGAAATAGTGGACAAAGCTAATGCCATGAGTCGCGGTTTGCTGAAATTGGGTGTGCAGCCGGGTGATAAAATTGGAGTGATTACTTACCAAAACCGTGGTGAATGGATCATTATGGACACGGCGATTAGTCAAATCGGTGCTATCAATGTGCCTGTTTATCCAACGATTAGCCCTGCGGAGTATGTGTATATTTTCAATGATGCGGAGATAAAATATGCCGTGGTTGGAAAGGATGATTTGGTTGCAAAAGTTCAGAAAGCGCAACCCGATATTCCTTCATTGAAAGGAATTTATTCTTTCGAACATGATAAAGGAGTGCCGCATTGGGAAACATTGATGGAAGCGGACGAAGCACTGCAACCAAAAGTGGAAGAATTGAAAGCAGCAGTAAATCCGATGGAGTTAGCGACTTTAATCTACACTTCTGGTACCACTGGAAACCCAAAAGGAGTAATGCTTTCGCACAACAATATCATCAGTAATACTGATGGAGTGAAAGAGTTACTACCAGTCGTTGCGGGTGATAGGGTTTTGAGTTTCTTGCCGATTTGCCACATTTTCGAACGAGTAGCAACTTACTCCTATGTTAGAAATGGGGTAGAAATTTATCAGACAGGAACAGATAATTTGGGTGGCGAAGATGGAGACTTGAGAGCAGTAGCACCGCACCTGTTTTCAACGGTTCCACGTCTTTTGGAAAAGGTTTATGAAAAAATCTACAATAAAGGTTTAGAATTGACTGGTTTGAAGAAGAAACTCTTCTTCTGGGCGTTGAGTTTGACAGATGATTACGATGTGCAAAACCCAAACAGTGGTCTGAAATATTCCATTGCTGATAAATTGATTTTCAGCAAATGGCGCGAAGCATTGGGTGGAAATATCAAAGGAATATTAACTGGTGCAGCTGCCTGTCCCGTGAAAATGATGAGAGTGTTTTCTGCTGCTGGAATTCCGATTAGAGAAGGATATGGTTTGACGGAATCTTCTCCTGGAATTGCAGTGAGTTACTGGAAAGAAGGCGGAGCGATGATGGGCACGGTGGGTCCTGCATTACCAAACGTAGAAATTGAAATCGAAGAAGATGATAACTACGGCCCAGGCGAAGGAGAAATCTTAGCAGCTGGTCCCAATATCATGATGGGTTACTACAACAAACCAGAAGCAACTGCCGAGACGCTTTTTGAAAAAGATGGAAAAACTTGGTTGCGTACTGGTGATATTGGAAAGTTTTTGACCGATTCAAAAGGAAGAAAATTTTTGAAAATTACCGACCGTAAAAAGGAGTTGCTTAAAACTTCGGGTGGAAAATATGTGGCACCAACACCTATCGAAAATAAGTTGAAAGAAAACTTTATGGTAGAGCAAGTGATGGTCGTGGGCGAAAAGCAAAAATTTGTATCCGCAATTATTACTCCTGCTCAAGAAGTATTGGAAGATTGGTGTAAAAACAATGGAGTTGATTGTACAGATATGTCTGTTGCCTGTAAAGACCCGAAAGTGATGGCAGTTTATCAGGAGGCAATTAATGAATTGAATCCGAACTTTAGTCATATTGAGCAAATCAAGAAATTTGTTTTAATTCCAGATGCTTGGGAACCAACCAAAGCAGACGGTAGTGATGCAGAGTTGACGCCAACCATGAAACTCAAGCGCCGTGTAATTCGTAAAAAATACGAGAAAGAAATCGCTGAAATTTATAACGTTTAATAAGGATTTCGTGAGTTCGAGAAATCGAGATTTCGCGAATTAAATTCGTCTCGAATTTCCGATTTATCGAAATACAGAATTCAAAAAATAATACTTCAAAGCCGCAGTCGAGTTCACTTGGCTGCGGCTTTTAAATTTAATCATAATGCTCCCAATCACTGAAAAAGATATTTCCAAAAATATTGGTCGAACTATTAAATCTCCAATCCATGTAGATAGTTTGGAAAATTTAGGACTGAACCAAAAGCAAATTGTAAAGCACTTCTCAAAACTATTCAAACAGTTGAGTTGGGATGAATATGACCCTCGCCGATTGCGAGTAGAGTATTTGAAAAAGGCATTTCCAAAAGAAGCCAAAAAAATAAATGCCCTTTTCAGAAAATACTTTTTAGGTGAGATTAAGTTGACCGCTTTCGCGGAATGGACAGATAAGTTGACGAAAAAACAACGAACTGAATTTGAAAAAATACAGCCTTGGCGCAGGCGTTCCGTTTCAAAATTTAAAGTAAAGCAGATGGGGAGTGGATATCATCTGCAGCGAGTTTCGGTTCCTAAATTTGAACAAGCTGTTCAATCCAACGACTACCGGTCATGGCCCCGTGTTTTTGATGAATCACCCGCAGCTCATGTAGATAATTTTCTGTTTTATCAGTTTTTAATTAAAATTTTCAAACTCGTAAAAACCTATGAGCCGAAAGTGAAATCAGCCTCTTTCACGGCGCATTTCATGAGTGTGAAATCCACTTCTGCCAAGCCGGGCGACAACTCTCCAGAAGGTGCACATGAAGATGGGGCAGCTTATATTGTCTCTGCACTCGTGATTAATCGTAAAAACATAAAAGGCGGCGAAACGCAGATTTTAGAAAAAGTCTCTCCACGAAAAAAAGAAACCATTTTAAAATATACCCTCCAGCCCGGTGAGTTTGCATTTCAGGCTGATACTGGTGAGGAATTGACTTTTGGCAATGATTTATGGCACCACGTTACACCCTTCTCCGTTGCAGATGAAGCAAAAGGAGAGGGTTGGCGCGATATTATTGGATTCGATATAGTCACGTAATGCGGATTGCGAATCCAAATTGATTTCGATAAAATCAAATCAAATTTAAAGGAAGGATTCGCGAAGGATTGCTCGCTTTGTGTTATCTCGTTTTTATCGCAATAACGCCCCTTGGGCCATCTAAGCCGCGATAAAATAAATTAGCCTCAGCAGGTTTTAATACGCGAATTGATTCGATGTCTTGTACTGGTATCATATCAACGGCCGAGAGACCACCTCTCAATCGATGTCCATCTACCAGAAATATTGGGCATGAAGCACCACGAATTCTAACGGTAGCATTTGATCCATTTCCACTAACGCGTACACTTGAAATTCTTCTTAGATGCTGGGTTAGTGTCAAGTTTGGGTCAGGATTTTCTATTTTGTATGGATCTGGAGATGTGTGGGCGGATCCTTCAGTAGTTGTTTTTGTGGAGTTACAACCAATGCAAAGGATGATTGTGAAACTTAGGAGTAAGATGAAATTTTTCATAGAAAAAAATTTTAGTAAATAAACCAAATTTTTACTTTGCTGCGCTCGGCCATTGATAAATATACCCTCTTTTAGTCTAAAGATAAAATTTCGCCATATCCAAATTAGTCCCATAGGTAAAGTTAGAATGCAACTTTACGCGTGTTCCCATTTTCAAATCAACAGGTTTTTCCAATAGCTTTACTGTCGGTGGCATCAAGCTGTCTGTTCCTGTAAAATTGATACCCTCTGTCAATTGCACCAATGAATTCATGTAAATACAATTCGCTGTTCCGCTTAGGTGAGCTTTTAACGTTGTCGTTTTTTTTATATTAAAACGAGAAGCCTTGTACAAATCAATCGTATTCAATACTTCTTGAGAGCTCAACAACTCTGGCCAATGGCGTGTGAAAAGAATCGGGTAGTGCGTATGTCCTTCCTCAAATAGCGCATTGCCCAATTGTACGGTGTTGATGATTTTTTCAGGAATCAATTTGCCGTCAGGCTTCAAAAACTTTCGAAGATGTTTGAAAATTTGCACCTGATATTCATTTGCACAGTAAATACTCATCAACTCACCGATTACGAAATCTACCTTTTCAGGCAATTTTACTTTCATGGCGTCTCCGATGATGAGTTCAACTTTGTCTTCCCAGCCATTCTTTTTAAGTTCTGCTTTTATGAAATCAGTCAGGTCAGGGTTGTTTTCAATGAGGTATGCCTTTTTTACGTAAGGTAGAAAATGTTTGGTCAGTGCCAAGGTGCCGACTCCTGCCTCGCAGACTACTTTTCCTTTCAGATTATTAAAATGAGCAAAAGTCCTTTTATAAGCATTGACGCGCACCTCATCGGTTTCCATGATTTTATAATAAATCGGCGGAAAGCCATAATGCTCCTGACTAAAGGTTTGTGCATCAAGCAAGGCGTATTTCAGCTTTTGAAAATTATCGATGATATCGTTGTAGAGCTTTTCTTGATTCATTTTTTCTGAGTTTTTATTCAGCTTTA
This sequence comes from uncultured Saprospiraceae bacterium, assembly GCA_937924495.1. Classification (GTDB taxonomy): domain Bacteria; phylum Bacteroidota; class Bacteroidia; order Chitinophagales; family Saprospiraceae; genus JAGQWW01. The sequence continues at coordinate 2,395 of CALDSS010000096.1, read as the reverse complement.
TTTATTCAACGGCAATTATAGTAAAAAGATGAATTCAAATTAACAATGACTTTTTGTCATGTTAAAGTTTAATTTATTGTCAAAATGTCAGCATAATTGGTTCTCTTTCGGAAATTTAGACTTCAAAAACGGCATGGTACGACTGTTGAGCAAGTTGGAACGTAATTCAAAATTTATTTTTTAACTGAAGATGTTTGGCGTTTTAATTTTAAACAGCTCTTCAAACACCTTCAACAACTATTTTATATCATGTTAGTAAAAAGAATTCCTGCAAGAAGAAGAAACCACGTGAACTTTGACAAATTCATGAACAATGTGCTTTCTGACCTAGACAAATCATTCACTGGCACATCGGCCCGCCGTATTGAAAAGAAGCATCCTTCTGTCAATATCATTGAAACAGATGATGATTTTAAAATTGAATTGGCAGCTCCTGGGTTGACCAAAAAAGATTTTAAAATTAATCTGGAAAATGAAGTATTAACAATTTCTACAGAAAAAAAATCTGAAGAAAAAAATGATGCTACAACCAACTATACTCGACGTGAATTTGACTTCACAAATTTTAAGCGTTCATTTACGCTTTCAGAAGTAATTGATAATCAGTCGATTAGTGCAAAATATGCAAATGGAATATTGATTGTAACGCTTTTGAAAAAAGAAGAAGCGAAACCTCAACCTCCTCGTTCGATTAAGATTTCGTAATCGGAATGACATATTTGTGACAGGTCAATGTGACCTATTTCTAACTCTTTCGTTTAAATAAATGTAAATATGATGAACAATTTTTTTTTGAATCCTTATTTACCAAATACTGCCAAAGAAGTTGGTAGTTTAATTGAAAATCTCTTTAACGGTTCTATTTCCAATTTTATAGGAAGTGACACCTTAGATAGTTTACCGTCTATTAATGTAGTTGAAAACAACGACCATTTTTTGCTCGAAGTAGCAATTCCGGGGTTGGATAAGAACGACATTGAACTTAAAGTCGATAACGGTCTATTAAGTGTTTCTGCTGAAAAAAAAGAAGGAAAAGAGGATAGCGCAGCGCGATATACGCGCAGAGAATTTGGTTATGCTTCTTTTCAAAGGACAATGAAATTACCTGAAAATGTTGATGAAGCAAAAATTAGTGCTACTTCCGAAAACGGAGTCCTGAATATAAAACTTCCGAAGACAGAGGTAATTGAAACCGTTAAAACAATAGAAATAAAGTAATTCTCGAAAGAGATGCTAAAGATTTATAAAAGTTAGTTAATAGGGTTTTAGGTGTTTTGAAGGGCTGGAGATTCGTCTCTAGTCCTTTTTTTTGCCCTTGACAACTTTTATTCATAGAATTTACTGTGAAAAGCTGAAATTTTATCGAAAGGCGCAGCAGTTCACATCGATTGATAGATGTTCATCAATTGATTTGCTAAGACTGCTCCGTCGAAATCCTGAATATGCTCCTTCCCAGTCTTAATCATTTGTTTTCGTAAAGAACTATTCGTTAAAACAGTTTGTATTCCATCTGAAATAGCGTCAATAGAATGCGGATCAACGAGAAAAGCGGCATCTCCTCCTGCTTCTGGCAAAGAAGAAATATCAGAAGTAATCACTGGCGTTCCTGAATGCAAGGCCTCAATCACTGGAATCCCAAATCCTTCATAAATTGATGGAAAGATGAACAGCTGCGCTGATTGATAGAGTGTTGGCAAATCTGCTGTTTCAATATATTTTGTAAAAATAATTCGATTGCGAATCGGATTGGTTTGCAGGTATTTTTTGACTTTTTGAAAATAGGCTTTTCCCTTTCCAACTACAACTAATGGCAAATCAAGAGCGGCTGGTAGAAGCTCCATTGCTTTGATGATGGAGAGCAAATTTTTTCGCTCAATGATGGAGCCAACATATAACATGAACTCACTCGGCAAGTCGTAATTTTTTAAAACACTTTCTTTTTCTTCATTTGAAAATTGCTTTTCAAAAATCGGATTGGCGCTTAAATAATTGACGTTAATTTTCGATGGTTCAATGCCATAATATTTGACGATGTCTTCTTTTGTACTTTCAGAAATAGCAATGACTACATCTGCATTTTCACAAGCATATTTGAATTTAAAATCATAAATCTGCCTGTCAATAAAAGGAAACTGATTCGGATAAATTTTAAAAATCAAATCATGAATCGTTACGACTGATTTGATATCGGTCTTTTGAATCCCAATTGGAATTTCATGACTCAATCCATGATAAATATCAATGCCTTCTTTTTTCAAATCTTTTTTAATGCCTGAAGTCCGCCACAATGCTCCCTTGCCTTGATGAACGTGAAAAGGAGATTTCAAAAAAGGAATCGTCTCTGCTTTTTCTTTGACTTTGGGCGTGAACAGATGATAGGCATGCTGCGGATGAT
>CALDSS010000095.1 GCA_937924495.1 uncultured Saprospiraceae bacterium | reverse complement strand
GAGCAAAGTCATGAGCGCGATAATCAAAGCACCCATTCTGAATTTAGCAGTATCTTCTTTGATGATGTCCACCAATCCATCACTTTTAAAAATTTCGAAGTCATTTGGTTCACTTGCTTTTAATCGGCGAATATTACGCATCAGTCCCGTGGAGGAAGCGACGGCATCGTCAATTTCGAGAGCATTACTGACATTTACGGCCAGTCGATAATTCGTATTTTGGGTTCCATAATATCGTTTCGCGGTTTGTAGTGGAATGAGGATGCGTCGATCATCATTGCCACCCATAGAGTTACCTTTTGATTTTAGAACACCAATGATTTTGTATTTTGAGTTGCCTACCGATATAATTTTGTTGATAGCACGTGTCGTTTTTTTATCAAACAAATTGTCCACGATGTCCTTCCCGATGATTGCTTTTCCTGCTCCGTAAGTGATTTCCTGATTGGAAAAATTTCTACCTGCGGCCATTTCATAAGCTTTCAAATCTACGTAGTTTTCATCAATACCATCGACCATGACGTTGGGGTTGGTCTCTTCTTCTTTATATTTTACAGTGGCAGAACCCGTTGCCCACATCGAGATGGATACTTTTCCTTCATACTTGTATCGGTCTTTGAATTTCATCGCCTGATCATAAGTGATAGCTTCAGAAGAATATCTTTTGCCACCTCGCTTACGTGCTTTGTTTCGCACTCGATTGATGCTAAATGAATTGGCGCCCAACCGTGAAAAACTATCACTCAAGGAATAAATCGCACTATCAATCGCCGTCAAAATGCCCACCAAGGCCATGATACCAAAAGCGATAATCATCAGCGTCAGCACGGCACGCGTCATATTTCCTTTTATAGAAACAAAGGCCAGTCGTATGTTTTCAAAAAAATCCATTTTCTGAGTTTTGCCTTTGTGAAACTTTGTGCATCCTTTGTGTCACTTTGTGGAATAGCTGTTTCACAAAGTTGCACGGAGAATCAGAAAGAGACACAGAGAGGTTGAGTCCTCAAAAGTAAAAACGGAAGACGTATATTTTAGAAAGTTTAGATAAAATGGATGATTGGGCGGATAAAAAGGTGGGAAATTCAAAAATTTTATAATTTTAACCCTAAGGAAAAATCAAGAATTAGCTTTCGGAGCGATTTATTTAATCAGAAAAAAGATGGTTAAATTGTTTTATGGTTTCATGGTTATCAAAAACAGTTTAGCCATTTAACCATGAAGCCACTAAAAAAAATCTGCTTTTTGAAAAGAGATTAATTCCTCGTTTGATTATCCAACATTCACTCCTTCCTTCATTCAAACATTCACTCATTCAGAAAACATGAGAAACGAATTTACTGTTTTTGCAATCATTTCGCTTTTGGCGACAGCCGCCATTAGTTATTTTGTATGGCCTTCCTTTGTTTGGGCGCTACTGATTTTAGTCCCAATCCTTCTCCTCGGTTTTTATGATATGTTTCAAAAGTCGCATGCTATCATGCGCAATTTCCCAATTCTGGGTAGAGGTCGTTATTTGATGGAGAAACTTCGACCAGGGGTGCAGCAGTATTTTATTGAAAAAGATACAGAAGGGGCACCTATCAATCGCATTGATAGAAATGTAGTTTATCGTCGAGCGAAATTAGTGAATGACACTACGCCATTTGGTACTCAAATGGATGTTTATGATGAAGGATATGAATGGGTGAATCATTCTATTGCGGCATTGGATGCTCATGATATGGTGCAAGATCCGCGAGTGACGGTGGGTAATGATGCTTGCACAAATCCATACAGTTGCGCAATGTTGAATGTATCTGCTATGAGTTATGGTTCGTTGAGCAAAACGGCGATTCAGGCATTGAATGGTGGAGCCAAATTGGGCAACTTCGCTCATAATACAGGCGAGGGAGGTATCAGTTCTTATCACCTCGAACCCGGTGGTGATTTGATTTATCAGATTGGAACGGGTTACTTCGGTTCGCGAGCGCAAGATGGTAATTTTTCTTGGGAAGAATTTACCAAGAGAGCAGCTGAACCAACAGTGAAAATGATTGAACTAAAACTCTCTCAAGGAGCCAAGCCCGGTCATGGCGGTATTTTGCCAGCCAAAAAAAATACGAAAGAAATTGCAAAAATCAGAGGTGTAGAACCAGGAACTGCGGTGCTTTCTCCTCCTTTTCATAAAGAATTTAATACACCACGTGGATTGATGGAAATGATAGGCCGCATGAAAGAAATTTCAGGTAAGCCCTGCGGTTTCAAATTATGTGTGGGCAGAAAAAGTGAATTCCTTTCTATTTGTAAAGCCATGGTGGATATGAATGTGTATCCTGATTTCATAGCCGTGGATGGAGGCGAGGGAGGCACAGGTGCTGCACCCGTTGAGTTTTCTGATTCAGTGGGTATGCCTTTCCGTGAAGGATTGGCTTTTGTCTATGATGCTTTGGTCGGTTTTGGTATTAAAAAACATATCAAACTTATAGCTTCTGGAAAAATTATGACGAGTTTTCACTTGTTTAGGGCGATTGCTTTGGGTGCAGATGTAACGTACTCTGCTCGTGCCATGATGTTGGCTTTGGGCTGTATCCAAGCCTTGGAGTGCAATACCAATCATTGTCCCACGGGAGTTGCCACTCAAATTTCAGAACTATACGCTGGTTTGGTGCCTTCTGACAAACAAGTGCGGGTGGCCAATTACCAAAATGAAACGATTAAGAATTTTGTAGAACTCATGGCTGCGGCTGGAATTGATGATGTGAATAAAATCAACCGAACACATATTTATCGCCGAGTGACGATGAATACTATCAAGCGGTACGATGAGATTTTCCCTTACATGACGCCCGGTTGTTTGCTCAAAGAAGATACTTGTCCAGAAGATTGGCGACGATATATGATGGAAGCGAGTGCAGAGTCATTTTCGATAGATTTGCAGTTGTAGTTTGTCCT
>CALDSS010000094.1 GCA_937924495.1 uncultured Saprospiraceae bacterium | reverse complement strand
CATTACATTACGAGAATGGATGCAGATGATTTAATGCCACCTCAAAAATTAGAAAAACTAAAAAAAGCAATTGAAGGAAAATCAGGAGTAGTGAGTACTGGCTTGGTCGAATATTTTCCAAAAAAAGAAATCAAAGATGGGTTCAAAAAATATGAAGAATGGCTCAATCGATTGTCAAAAACGAATACCAATTTTTCAGAAATTTATAAAGAGTGTGTCATCCCCTCGCCTTGCTGGATGATGCATCGAAGTGACTTCGAAAAAATTGGTGCCTTCAATTCAGCAACCTATCCTGAAGATTATGATTTATGTTTTCGGATGTATCAAAATGAAATACAGGTTATTGGCGTAAACGAAATTCTACACCAATGGAGAGACTACCCTACTCGTACTTCCAGAACAGATCCGAATTATGCTGACAATCGATTTTTAGACTTGAAAATCAAATACTTTTTCAAAATAGACAGGGACAAAAGCAAGCCATTGGTCATTTGGGGAGCAGGCACCAAAGGAAAGTTAGTTGCGAAAAAATTAATCGAAAACGGAGAGGAATTTTCATGGATAGCTGAAAGTCCTAAAAAACAAGGGAAAGAAATTTATGGAAAACGAATTGATCCTAAAGAGTTGATCCGGTCTTTAGATAATCCTCAAATATTAGTTTTAGTCGCCGGAGAAAACAATCAAAATGAAATAATAGAATTTTTAGCTATCAATGGTATTGAGAAGCCTTTCTTATTTTGTTGAAGTCTTGTTTGGATTTCTTCTATTGTTATTTTTTTTAGGTCGATTGCGATTGTAGTTATTATTTCTTCCATTCCTTCCGCCGCCGCCTCTAAAGTTACGACCACCACCTCTTTGGTCTCTTGCAGGAGGTCTTCCTGGTCCACCAATCTCATCTGGCAAAGGCATCAATCTTACTTTTTGCTCCATCAATTTTTCAATCGCATCCATCTTCCTTCTATCTTTCGAATTGACAAAAGTAATCGCCACTCCTTTTGAATCTGCTCTTGCAGTTCGACCAATTCTATGAATATAATCTGCTGGTTCACGCGGTACATCTACATTGATGACCAAGTCAATTCCTTTCACATCAATTCCTCTTGATAAAATATCAGTAGCCACCAAAACTTTTAAAGTCCCGTTTTTATATTGACGAAGTACTTCCTCTCTTTTCTCTTGTGGTTGATCAGAGTGAATTTCCTCAACAGCAATTTTTGCTGCCTTCAATTCGGCTGCTACTTTTTTACACCCAATTTTAGTTGAAGAAAAAATGAGGACTAATTTATCTCTTTGCGAATAAAGAAGAGAGCGAACCAACATTGGTTTTTTCTCATCTTCCAATTCATATTTTGCTTGTAAAATACCTTCCGCAGGTTTAGCAATTGCCAAATCAATCTGCTTCGGATTATTCAAAATCGAATAGGAAAATTTACGGATGTTTTGAGCCATGGTAGCTGAAAACATTAGGTTTTGCCGCTTTTTAGGAAGGTGTCCAATTATATCTTTGATGTCTTTAATGAATCCCATATCCAACATCCGATCTGCTTCATCCAAAACTAAAAATTGAAGTAGCTCTGTTTTAACATACCCCATTTGAAGGTGCGCTTTTAGTCGCCCTGGTGTGGCCACTACAATATTTGCTCCTTTGATTAATGCTTTCTTTTCCTGCTCAAATGACTTTCCATCACGTCCTCCATAAATTGGAATAGAACTAACATTACAGAAATAAGCCAACCCCATAATCTGCTGATCAATTTGCATGGCCAACTCACGTGTTGGCACTAAAATTAATCCGTCGATAGAGGCGGTTGCTGGTTTGTTAGTCAACAAATCTAATATCGGGAGTAAAAAAGCGGCTGTTTTTCCAGTACCTGTTTGGGCACAGGCGAGGATATCATTCCCATCTAATACAGCTGGAATTGCTTCTTCTTGAATGGGAGTAGGTGTATGAAATCCCATGGCATCTAATCCATCTAACACTTCGTCATTCAATCCTAAATCGTAAAAATCCAAATTATTCATTTTTATAAAATCTATTCTGCCAATAGATTTTTAGTTATCCAGTTCAATTAAACCGGCGCTGGAGACTTTTCGCTTTTCTTCTTTAATTGTTTCAAGCGGAGCGTTTAGCGGCTGCAAATCTACTTCTTTAAATCGAACTACCAATTTAAAAGCTCCACTCAATTGACTAACGACTGGCATCAATAAGAGTTCCATTAATTCTTTAACTTGAGTCTTTGACTTATCAAAAACTTCACTATTATAGGCATCTTCCCTAAAAGCAGCCCTTAAAGCGTTGATGTTTTGGTTCAATTCGATATTCTCAACTTCTCTCAACCAACCTACATCCAATTTATCAAATTTAGGGTAAACCTCATGACTCAATATCTCTGGTTCAGGTAAAGTCACAACAACCTGTCGTCGCTTTTCATTTAAAGTAACATCGAAATATCGATCCAATTTAAAACCGACTTTCATCATACTTATTGCGGAAACCTCCATTTCAGTAGAAGAAACTGCAAAACCAAAAACTTTGGTTTGTAATTGTTTGCTCAAACCTTTTCTATCCCTCACCTCCATAGTAGCCAATTCTGCAACTGCTTTTTCCACCTTTTCTTCCATCATTCCTTTACTGTTTGTAAAGTCGTCAATTGCAGCTCGTTTTTTCATTTTATCCATCATTGGCTGCAGGGCCTCAGCCAAAGCAACTCCACAGGGCGTATCGATTTTCTTACCTTTTACAAAAATCCGCCCCTCTTTTGTTTTTAAAATAGAA
>CALDSS010000093.1 GCA_937924495.1 uncultured Saprospiraceae bacterium | reverse complement strand
CCAGAAGAGTTTGAAATATAGTGCCCTCCACTACCGCCCCCACCTGGGCCGAAACAAGTACTTGAAAAATCATTATTAGCAGCGCCACCGTTGCCGCCTTGTAAATTAATTGAGCCTGCCAACGGAGCAGTTGAATTTAGTTTTAAAACTACGGAGCCACCTGCACCGCCACCTCCTGCACCATCCCCAGCTGCGATCCTATCAACAGTTTCACCTCTGGCAAAAATGGAGAAATTTTGCATAGTAGCAGTCGCAACTTCCATAATAACAATTCCACCTCCATTGCCTCCATCAGATCCTAAATCATTGTTGGAATGGCCTGCACCACCACCACCGCCCATGAAAATTCTTTCATTAACATTCGTTGCTGCTTTACCGCCAATACCAGGATTATCGCCTTTGCAGTCACCTGTTAAGAAATTTGTAATTCTATCTCCTCCTCTACCCCCTCTACTAATATTTGCACCACCACCACCGCCAGCGTTGTGATCATTTCCGCCACCACCACCAGTTGCTTGAGCACCTCTTCCGTTTTCTTTATTGATAATTTTTTTAGCTATCCCTTCACCTTTCTGGGCACCTCTCCAATTATCTTCCGGATAAAAATAAAGACTTGCATTATTAAGTGCGCCAGAACAATCGTTGGCTAAGGAGGCTGAATTACCACCTCTGAATCCTTTTCCATCCACATTGATATTTGCGTCAAAAGTTAAATCATTCTCTACTGAAAAAGCCAATACTCCACCTGTTTCTCCATCCCAAGATTTGGCTGTCAACTCATTGGTAATTATGGCATTGTTATATTTTGGGTAGGAAACTATTTGAACCGATCCATCCAAGTCATATTCGTTGACCAAATAGTTTTGAACAATAACGGTATCTCCGATTTTCCTATCAATTGTTGCAACCTCATAAAGGCCTGCCGAGCGAACATTATTTATATTTCCAAAATTGACTCCATTGTTTTCATTGATAATGGCACCTTGCATTTGAATAACAATAATCTGATCACCTGCTTCAAATTGAGCAGCATCAGGTACTGCAATTTTTCCATCACAATAATCAATAAAATCGACCCGAGCATATTCATTAATGACACCTTCAATCGGTGTTTGTGCGAAAAGAAAGAGAGTAGAAAATGAAAAGATGAGTAGAGCAACAATTCTCATGAACCTAAATTTATATATTATAAAAAATTGGCATGTGTTTTGCAATTAAAAATATGTCTCACCTTAAATATTTCTCAGGGTGACACATTTGCTAAAAACTGCGATTATGGGCCCCTAAGATTTTCTGAATGAATATCTTAGGGGATTTTTTTTATCTCTTTAGGAAAGCAAGAAAACAAAGTTAGAAAGGTGTTCTCATTTTTTTAGTCAGGGGCTTACCATTGGGTTTTTCATAACAAAAAATTAGTTTAGTAAAGCTGTATCGGGCATTTGTGCAATAACAGAGTAGTTGTCGCCTTTATGAATTAGAATCTTTGACCATAAAGCAAATGGATCAGTTTTGAAAAGATAATTCGAAAACATATCTTCGATGAGCCATGTCTTCAAATTAAGCTCATCTTCCAATTGACCATCCGCCCAACCAGAATACCCCACAAAAAATTGAATATCATCAGGCTTTACCAATTCCTGTTCTATTAAAAATTTTAATTTGTCGAAGTCTCCTCCCCAATATACTCCCTCTACAATCTTAGTACTTCCTTCAAGGAGATTTCCAACCCGATGTAAATAATGAATGGTATCTGTTTTGACTGGCCCGCCAAAATAAACTTCTGCTTCAAATTCAGGAAAATCTTCAACAACTTCATCGATCCTCATCTCAATTGGACGATTCAAGATAAAGCCGACTGTTCCTTCCTCTTTTGAGTGATCACAAATCACTACCGCTGTTCTTCTAAAGTTCGGATCATCCAAAAAAGGTTCTGCCACCAGTACTTTTCCTTTCAAAGAAATTTTATTCATGCGGTTTTTAGAATGTATTATTTATAAACTCAAAAAAGCAGCTTTAAGTTGCGAGCTTATTAACTTTGGTTACGAATTATGGATAGCTAAATTGCTTTACGATTAAATGGTCGAAGTAGGAAAACGTCTTTCAACCCGCATCACAAATCCTCTCAAAGTCTTACCGGTTCCTCCTACTTCTACAAACTCTTCGGCACCTCCAGCCATCATGTTTTTCATGGTCTGCGTCCATTTTACAGGCCCCGTCAATTGGTCTATTAAATTTTGACGAATCACTCCTGGATCTGTTTGAGGTTTTGCGTTTACATTTTGATAAATAGGACAGCTTGGCTTTTGAAAATCGGTAGCAACTAATGCCTCTTTCAATTCCTCCATCGCTGGCTGCATTAAAGGGCTGTGGAAGGCACCTCCAACTTGAAGTACGATCGCTTTTTTGGCACCAGCCTCGTTACATAATTTTACGGCATTTTCTATTCCTTTGATGCTGCCTGAAATTACTAATTGGCCTGGGCAATTATAATTGGCAGCCACCACAACGCCCTCTGCAGCTCGGCAAATTTCCTCAACGACTTCATCCTCCAAACCCAAAATAGCAGCCATGGTTCCTTTTTCCTTTTCACATGCTTTTTGCATGGCCATCGCTCTTTGTTTTACCAGCAAAAGAGCATCTTCAAATTGCAAAGCACCTGCAGCAACTAAGGCAGAAAATTCTCCCAAACTATGACCCGCAACCATCGTTGGCGCTATAGGTTGCTCCTGAATCTGAGAACTTATGTAAGAATGTAAAAATACGGCTGGTTGAGTGATTTTTGTTTCCTTCAGATCAGCAGCAGAGCCATTCAACATCACTTCAGTTATATCATAACCCAAAAGGTCATTTGCAGCATGAAAAATAGATTTCGCCTTTTCGCCTGAGTCGTAAAGCGACCTTCCCATTCCTTCAAACTGTGCTCCCTGTCCAGGGAAAATGTATGCTTTCTTCATAAAATTTGATTAATGCAAATTAGTGCCTATTAAGGTTAAAAATTCTGATCGAGTTTCTTGTTTCATAAATTGGCCTCGGAAGGCAGAGGTCGTTGTTACTGAATTTTGTTTTTGCACTCCCCGCATCATCATGCACATGTGACAAGCCTCAATGACCACTCCCACGCCTCTTGGTTTCAAGGTGTTATTTATACAATGTAGAATCTGATCCGTTAGTCGTTCTTGTACTTGTAATCGACGAGCATAAACGTCCACAATTCTTGGAATTTTACTCAACCCTACAATTTTTCCATCAGGAATATAAGCTACATGAGCTTTCCCAAAAAAAGGAAGCATGTGATGCTCGCAAAGGCTATACATCTCAATATCTTTCACAATCACCATCTCACTATAATCTTCCGTAAAAAGTGCTTTCTTTAAAATAGATTCAGGATCCAGATTGTACCCATGTGTCAAAAACTCCATTGCTTTTGCTGCTCGTTCAGGAGTTTTCAATAATCCTTCTCGTTTAACATCCTCCCCAGTCTCGCCAATTATAGATTTATAATTTTTGAGCATTTTTTCCCACGCAGCTTTCTTTTTTGCCATTTAGATTGAATTTAAAAATTGGCCGCAAAGGTAATTTCTACTTTTTAAATTTTTAGTCCATGACAAGGAAATTGAGGTTACGAAAGTGTTATCTTGTTATTCATCAATATATTTCGCAATTTCATCTAAAATTGGCTGTGGATTATATGAATTTTGACTTGCTTTGTCATAGAATAAATGACTTCCATAGGAACCAACATATCGACCAAAATTAAATCAACTAATATCAAATGGATTCACCATTTGATATTTTGGCTGACCTTTCTTTGTCTTCTAATTATTGTTGAAGGGATTCATATTGGCTTTTGGAATACTTTATCCTATGAATTAATCAACATATCGTTTTATGCGCTAATCGTTTATTCCAACCTATTTTACTTCATCCCACGATATTTAAAGAAAAATAAGTTTAGTCAATACTTTTTATTTCTTGGCCTGTTCATTCTTATCCTTTCTCCAATAAAGACCTTTGCCTTATATCTGAACTTGCATAATGAACCAGCCGGTATCAATCAACTAATACATAACCAAGGATTAATTCTACTTTCTAATTTTTTCGTTGGCGGTTTTTCTACCATATATAATATAGTTACGGAATGGGCTGCCCAGATTCAAGAAAAACAAGACTTGGAGACACAGAATATGCAGTCTGAATTAAAGTTTTTGCGCTCTCAGATTAATCCGCATTTCCTTTTTAATACGTTAAACAATCTATACGCGCTCACCTTAAAAAAATCAGATCAAGCTCCTGAGATTGTAATTAAGCTATCTGAAATGATGCGTTATATGTTGTATGAATGCAACGAACCGAAAGTGTTATTGAGCAAAGAACTAAACTATATTAAGAACTATCTTGATCTTGAAAGAATAAGACAACAGCATAATGTAGAAATTTCCTTTAATTTAGAAGGTAGTGTTGGGCATCAAAAAATAGCTCCTTTGTTATTGATTACCTTCATTGAAAATTGTTTCAAACATGGTATTAAAAATAGTTTGGAAAAAGGCTTTGTTGAATTAAACATCAAAGTAATTGATAAAGAATTGAATTTTGAAGTAAGAAATAGCAAACCGAATTCCCTACCCTATCAAGAGCACAAACGTGCTGGAGGTATAGGATTAGTAAATGTAAAAAGGAGATTGAATTTACTTTATGCGAATAAACATGATTTAGAAATCGAAGATGCCCCAGATGTCTACACCGTCAGACTTAAATTAAATACACAATAAATCACCAAAACATACTCAATTATGAATGTACTTATTGTAGATGATGAACCCCTTGCTCAAGATGTTTTAGAAACCTATATAAGTCAATTATCAGATTTAAAACTGGTTAGGAAGTGTAATAATGCTATGGAAGCAATGACTGCTCTTCAAGAGGAGGATGTTGATTTAATGCTCTTGGATATTGAAATGCCACAAATAACTGGGACTGAGTTTTTGAAAACGCTGAAAAATCCTCCTTTGGTAATCTTCACTACCGCTTACCCAAATTTCGCTTTAGAAGGATTTGAGCTCAATGCGATTGATTATTTGCTTAAGCCAATTTCTTTGGATAGATTTCTAAAGGCAGTAAATAAGGCAAAAGAGCAATTAGATTTGCAAAAAGGAGGAACAACTTCCATTCAATCTGATTTGGATTACTTCTTTGTAAAGGCAGATAAGAAACTAATCAAAGTCAATTATTCGGATATTATATACATAGAAGGTTTAAAGGACTACGTCATCATAAAAATGGAAACGGGAAGAGTAATTACCCTCCAAACAATGAAGGCTCTTGAAGCAAAACTACCGACTAACAACTTCCAAAGAATCCATCGTTCCTATATTGTCAATACACAAAAAATAAAGGCAGTGATAGGAAATATGGTAGAAGTGATTGAAAAAGGTAGCCCGAAACACCTTCCAATCGGAAAAAACTATCGAGATAGAATTTACGAGGTGGTCAATAAGAATAGAATTTAGATATTTTCCAAACAAAATTATTGGTAACCAATTAAGGTTAATCGCAAAATAAAAAAGCCACATCTGACGATGTGGCTTTGAATTTTTGTGGCTTTTTTAGCCTTTACCCATTAAAAGGGTAATCCCATGAACATATCCAAAAACAATAATTGCCTATTAAATTAAAGAAATTAACATTTAAACTTTTGTTTAAATGTAAAATCCCTTTATATTTGCGTCAGATTAACACAGTTAAATTTCCCATGTACTGCTATTAACAGGTTAATCCCATGAACGCGAACTTGAAGGTCAGACATCCCACTGTCTGACTTTTTTTATTCCCTTTGGGGAAAAATGCTACTCAATCGTCCCACCGATTGAGTTTTGTATTTTTATCAGGGTTGTAATTTAAAAATAGTAAGTGTCCCTTCAAGAGGGTGAAGGGACGACTCACTACTAACAAATTATAATCCCATGAACATAAAACTTTCAATGTGTAGATTTTGATGGGTTTGTTAAAAATAGCAAGCCGGCCATGAGGGTAGGACGACTTGCTACCAACAAATTATAATCCCATGAACATAATCTACATTTTGTGGACACTAAACTTTTAAAGTGTCATTGCTTCTTTCTACCTCTTTATTCAACTTCACGATACAAATATGCAGCATATCAACCCTGTTTTATAGTACATCTGCATGTATTTGTGAATAAAATTCAGCCTTATTTATTTGTAAAATTTTTATAAATAACTGATTATCAGGTTTTTATAAAAACAGTTTGTGAAGAAAATCAATAAAATGTTAGCTTATTTTTTCTTTATTTTTTTTAAAAAAAAGTGTTTTCAAGCCTAAAAAAGTCAGAAAAAATAAAAAATAAATCAAAAGTAGGAGTTCAAATAGCTCAAAATTACCGCAATAAAGGGCTAAAAGCCCTTCTGGAATCTTATTTAATTGAAAGCAAAAAAAAGTCGTACATCAAAACGATATACGACTCACTTGCAATGATAAAATTCTATGAATGATTTGGATTGAAAAGAGTTCATTCGGACTCTTTATATCTTTATCTACCAGATATTACTCTAAACTTCTTAGTTACAACTCCAGTAGTTGTATTTAAACGTATTACATAAACGCCAGAGTGGTAATCTGAAGTATTTACTCTACCATTTAATTGTTGATGAGAAGCTCTTAGAACAGCTTTTCCTGCAATGTCGAATACTTCAATTTCATTAATATTTTCATTTCCATCCACTGCCTGATAATTTATATAATCAGAAGTAGGGTTAGGAAATAATTGAACATCATTACCACGCTTAACATCTTCTTGGTCTCTGAATTTAAAGGTAACGAATGACTCATCGAAATCAGTGTAACCTCCATTACCGTCAAAGAAACTACCATTGATTCTGGCGAAGAATTTTTCTGGAAGTTTTTGAAACTCTAAATCTTCAATAATGACGAAATCAACATAGCCTACTCTTCCATACCCATCAGTTGTTACACCGTTGGTTCGAGAATATGCCGCATCTAATCTTCCTATAAAGGGAGATTTTACCATGTTCATTACAGGGGAAGTATAATTAGCCCAACTTTCTTTATCAAAGTGAATATTCGTTCCAGAAGGATTGACCACAGTTGGGTCATAATCAATATTAAAAGTTAAGCCATACATATTTTTTGCAGGATAACTTGGATCTCCAAGGATAATTGGAATTCGGATAGTATCTCCAGGTCCTACTACATGAATGGTATCAGGTGTGCCCAAAAACAAAGGAATATTTGCTGGAAAGCTAATAGGTGTAGGAGAAAGACTATGGTTTTTCTGATAATGTTGACCAATAGCAGTTGTATCAGAAATGTTGATTAAACTATCTCCATTTGAATCCAAATGCTTCAAATCAACATCTGTATGAGGAAAAACAATTCCCCAGTTAGTACTACTTTGTCCGTGCCAAGGATTTATGGTGGCACTATATCTTGAGGTTCCGACATCACCGATACACCAAGCCGTTGGCAACATATCTTTCAAGTTCACAATTCCATCATCATTTGCATCTCCAGGCCAAACGCAGTCTGTTCCAAAACAAATATTGCTAGACATAATATTTTGAACATCAACGTTTACCTTGACTGTTGGGCAATTAGTTCCAATTCCGGCACAGTATTCCAACTCAAATTCGTCGTGCCCTGTAGCATTCAAATTAGGAGTATAGACAACTATGTTATTTCCTTTAATTACTTGGTTGCTAATTGTAGTATCTACAATCCCAGGTAGAAAAATTACATTCCCTTTTGTTGGATTACTAGTAATATTAAAAATAAAGGAAGTTGGTTCTATATTATAATCGATTACTAATGGCGTATTTACGGGCGTCCTTAGGTCAAAGGTTGGAAAAGCAGGGTTCAAATCATTAACAATAATAGAAACAATCCCTTCTTCTGGATTTGAGCCATTGGAAGCTGGAGAAGCAGAATAGGTAAACTCGTCAATTCCTGTAAATCCAGGATTAGGAGTGTAAATATAAATCCCTTTCAGTCCTGGAACCTGAACAACGCTTCCGTTATTTGGCCCATTTACAATACCTACATTGAAGAGACTAATTCCAAATTCATCATTTTCCGTTACATTAATAATGTAGGAATCATCAATGAATGTATAACCTAAATCATCCTTTACATATTCATTGTTAGCCTCAATATCTAAAACATCAACTGCAATAGTTTTCACAATGCCAGTAATATTGTGGGTGTATTTAAACTCATCAGCCCCGTGATATCCCGCATTTGGAGAATAGTAAAGGATTCCATTCATGCTTGTTAGGGTACCATTAGATGGATTTTGAGTGTTTGAGTAGTCGTCTAATGGAGTAAATACAGGGAGATTTTTATTCTTTTTGGTGATCAAATCGATTGTACTGTTGGCATACCCATTCGGATCTCCAACACACACATGTACTGTTGCTTTGTCGCAGGTCCCAATATCATCACAGATAACATAATTGAAATTTGCTAATCCTTCAAAATTATTAGAAGGCGTGAATGTAGCAATGTTATTAGCAACGGAAACAGATCCGTTATTTTCAACAGAAATATCCGTGATATTCAAAACACTTCTATTGCTGTAATCATTATTTTCAATCGGAATTCCGACGGAAGCTCCCAAAGGAATACATATAAAATCATCCTCAGCCCTTACTATAGATGGCACTACATTAAAAACGATTCTTCGCTGAAAGGTAAAACCTGAAGCGAAATATTCAATTGTTAGTGTATCTAACCCAATCGTTCCAACATTAGTATTGTAAGAAATTTTGTAAGAGGTAGCCCCAATTCTTTGAGGACGAGGGTTTGAGGAGTTGTTATAGATTCCGTGATAGTTACTCGTTAAATTGTTTACAATTCGAGTAAACTGTTGTGGGCCGTAGTGACTGTAAACATAGTCATAAGTTTGACCCTGAACGACCTCGTACTCCTCAGGTGGGTCAATTTTGTAATTTTGACCAATCACACCACAAACTGCGAAGAGCAGAATGCCTATGACAGACCAAAATTTAGTGTTTCGTAAATGTACATTCATGGTTGAGAATTTAAATCATTGCTTGACTTTGCAAATATATTTAAAAATTATATTTGGTGCAATTAAAATGCCATTGTTTTTTATTTTATTTCAGGTTCTTAACTTTACACAAAAATCATCCCAATCTATTTGTTTTCAGCATATTACACATGAAAAATACCAAAATATATAATGTCCTTCAAAACTTTAACAAATATGAACAGAATCGGTTAAGGAAATTTCTCAGATCTCCTTACTTTAACTCAGATCAAAAGATTATTGATCTGTTTGATATTATGGCCAAAAGAATCAACGGAACAAGTAAAAAAGAGTTTCTGAAAGAGGATATCTGGAGGAAACTAATTCCTAAAGAATCTTATAATGATGTTCGATTCAGAAAGTACTGTTCAGATCTATTGAAAAATGTAGAATCATTTTTAGCCTTTGAGCATGTATCTAATGATAAGATCGCCAAAACTAATATTACGCTTGAAGCTATTCGAAAACGAAAAATAGAACATCTCTATAGTTCGTATATCAGAAATTCAAGAAAATTGGCTGCAGAAAATCAAGATGAATCTGCAAATGCTCATTTGAATAGATACATCGTTGAAAAAACTTTATACGAATTAACGGACAGTGAATTAAAGAGATTGAACAGAAGTAATATAGAATCCATTTCAAATAACCTCGACAATTTTTACTTCAGCGAAAAATTAAGATTCTACTCTGCTGCCCTATCTCAACAAACCTATATTAAGGATAAATATGATATCCAATTTGCCGATGAACTTATTGATTTAGTTGGGAAATCAGATTTATTAAAGGTACCAGCCATCTCCATTTATTATTACTGCTTGTTAACAGTTAAAGAGAGTGACAATCTAAAACACTATTACAAATTAAAAGAGCTTCTTACTGAAAATGGTTCTGATTTTCCCAAAAGTGAAGCACTATCGCTCTATTATTTTGTTGCAAATTATTGTATAAGAAGAAATAATAAAGGAGATTATCAATTTTCTGATGAGCTATTCCACCTGTATGATGAAATGAGAACAAAAGAAATACTTCTAACTGAATCAGGTGAAATTTCTCCTTGGGATTTCAAAAATGGTGTGGGTATTGGACTTTTTATGAAAAAATTTGATTGGACAAAAGAGTATATCCTTGAACTGGGGCCGAAACTACCTGAGCAATACAAGGAAAACTCCTTAAAATTCAATTGGGGACAATACTATTTCCATTTAAAAGAATACGATAAAGTTCTCGACCTACTAATGGAACTCGAATATGAAGATCTTTTAGCAAGTTTAAATGCAAAAACCTTTACGACAATCACCTATTTCGAAACTGACAAATATGATCTCTTAGATTTCTACATCGAAAGTTTCAGGGTCTACCTAGGCCGAAAACGAAAAAGCAAAGAATTAAACGACGCCAGACAGCAACGCTATCTTCGGTTTTTGAGCATGATAAAAAAATTGACTAAAATTATTCCTGGAGATGAAAAAGCAATTACAAAAATTGAAAACGATTTAGCCAAAGAAAAACAACAAGGTTTGGTTGGTGCTAAGTGGTTATCCGAAAAAATCGAAGAACTCAAATAGTCTTCATCCATTTAGAAATTTTCTTTGCCAAAACTTCAGCGTGACCTTTGTAGCTTTCTTTAGAAAGACCCGCAACATGAGGAGTTAAAATTACATTTTCAGCTTTTACTAAATACTCAAATTCTATTGGCAAATCATTAAACGAAAATTGATTAAAAGAGGTCTCTTCGTATTCAATAACATCTAAGCCTGCACCCAATATTTTTCCACTTTTTAAAGCAGCTACTAAAGCTTTGGTTTTCAGAACTAAGCCTCTTGATGTATTAATTAAATAAATATTCTTATCAATATTATTTATAAAATTTTTATTTATAAAATAATGGTTATCAGGTTCATAAAAAATATGAACAGATAAAATATCCGCTTCTTTTTGTAGTTTTTTTAATGAAACTTGCTCGGCATACTTATCTCCATAATTCGATTTATACTTGTCATAGGTAATCACTTTTGCACCAAAGCCAGATACTCTTTTGGCAAATGATTTCCCCATATTTCCATACCCCAAAATGCCAATTGTTTTTCCTTTTAATTCATTTGCTGAATTAGATTTTCGAATCCATTTTCCATTTTTAACCTGATTGTTGGATTTTGAAATATTATTGGTAAGATTTAGCAAAAGTGCGAGTGTATGCTCCCCTACTGTGTCTGAACTTCCTTCCGGTGATGAGAAAACTTTTATTCCTTTTTTTTCTGCATATTTTACATCAATATGCTCCAACCCTACCCCCGCCCTTGCAATGAATTTCAACTTTTTTCCTTTCTTTATTACAGCCTTTTTTATTGAAAATCTACTTCTACAAATCAATCCAAAATAGTTTCCAATTTTATTTAAAAATTCATCCTCTGAAGAATCTAAATCTACTTCACAATCAAATCCTATTTTCTGCAATTTTTTCCTTAAAAGAGGATGTATATCATCAATGATCAAAATCTTTTTTGGCATTCCTATCGTTATATTAATTATTTTGCAAATATGGCAAGATTTTTCGCAGCCATACTGCAACTCTCTAAACAAAAAATTTAAAATGAAAATCCTAATCATAGGAGGAGGTAACATGGGTTTGACCTATGCTCAAAGTATCCTTCGTTCCCGAATAGCCCAAAAGGAAGATTTGTTGATTCTTGAAAAATCTCCGGAGAAAGCAAAAATCCTCGCTACCAAAGATATCGGAACAGTATGTGGCAATCCTGAAGACTGCCTGAAGCAGGCTGATTTAGTCGTTTTAGCGGTAAAACCTCAGGACTCCCCTTCCCTCTTCAAATCGTTGAGTGAACACATCGACCCTCAACAGGTATTTTTGAGCATCATGGCGGGCGTGAAAATTAAAACCATTCAAGAAGGTTTGAATGCAAAAAAAGTAATTCGTGCTATGCCCAATTTGCCAGCTCAAATCGGAATGGGCATGACTGCTTTTACCTCAACGGATGATGTGACTCGAATTGAATTGGTTATGGTTCAAAATCTTTTGAATACAACAGGAAAAACGGTTTATGTGGAAAAAGAGGAAGCAATTGATGCGGCCACTGCAATTTCTGGAAGTGGACCTGCTTATGTTTTCTATTTTATGAAGGCTATGATGGAAGCTGCTCAAGAGGTTGGGTTCAACCAAAGTGAAGCCGAACTCCTTGTTTCTCAGACATTTAAGGGCACGGTTGACCTTTTTCAAAAAGGAAATAACAATTGCGAAGAATGGATTCAAAAAGTCGCTTCTCGTGGCGGAACGACAGAGGCTGCTCTAAGCACTTGGTCAGATATAGATTTGGAAAACTCTATTAAGAAAGGAGCAAAGGCTGCTTTAAATAGAGCTATCGAATTAGGTCAGAAACAATTGGTTTAACTAATTTCGCACCCTAATCAGATAAAGGGTATGGATTTAAAAGAAAGAATTGAAGTTTTAGGAAAATTAGGAGATCGATTATTGGCTGGTGATGAATATTTAGATGCTGTCATTCATCGCACTAATTTCAACAATAAATGGTTCTCGAAAGAAAACCAGCAACGAAGAATAAAAATTATTGCAGAAAATTTTCTCGATAGAGAAAAATTAGTAAGCTGGGTAAAAAATTATAAAATATCTGAAATAGGTGAAAAGCAAAAAATCGCTTTGATTCCAGCCGATTATCAGCCTTTATCCTTGATTTATGACATCATTTCTGTTTTTGTTTCTGGTAATATTTCATTGGTAAAACTTTCAAAAGAAGAATTATACCTCTTCCCATGTTTGATAAAATTCTTAAAAGAAATCAATCCAAAAACGGAGGAATACTTTCAGGCTGTTTTAAAATTGGATGGTTTTGATGGGGTTATTGCTGAAACAGATGATAAATCAGAAAAAACCTTCTCAACCTATTTTGGCAAAAAACCACACCTTTTCCGAAAGAAAAAAAATTCAATTGCAATTTTAGATGGGTCTGAGTCTAATGCTGATTTGCTAAAATTAGGGGATGATATTTTCATGCATTTTGGAAGAACTTCAAAAAATGTGTCCAAGGTTTACCTGCCTGCTGGTTATGATTTAAAACACCTACTTGAAGTTTTACACGAGTTTAAAAGCCTAGTTCTAAACAACAAATACAAAAACAATTTTGACTATAACTTTTCATTATACGCACTCAATCAGATTCCTTTCAATATTAATGGGTGTATAATTTTGGTTGAAAAGAAAGAAATCAGCTCAAGAGTTGGTGCACTCAATTATGAGTTTTACAAAGACCTAAATGAAGTCAAAGTTGATATAGAAAAAAATAAAGGTGCTATTGAAAACATCGTTGGAAAAGAAGGCATTCTATCATATAAAATAACTTCTTTCGGAAAATCAAATCATCCTGAATTTAGTGATTTTCAAGGAAAGAATGATGCTCTAAAATTTCTAACTACTTTTTGAAGTTATTTAAGAATAGATTTCAAACTACAAATTCGAATCTAAAGAACCTGATTTTGTAAAATATATAAGCCGTAGCGATGCTATGCCTAATATATTTTCCTTCCTCAGAACCTTTATCTTCAAATTTTCGCTTCTGAACTCCATTCTTAAACAACTTCTACAAAAAATGCCACTCAGGTTTCCCTGAGTGGCATTTTTAATCCTATAACTAATTGTAAATCAATTAGTTAAACATCAACTTCTGAGTGATGACGCCATCATCAAATTTGATTTGAACAGCATACATTCCATCAGGTAATGAATTTCTTTTTAAAGCATAGAAGCTAGTATTTAAACCATCTTCTCCTGCTACCAATCTTCCCTGCAAATCAAAAACTCTAACTTCATTAAAGTTTTCGTTTTCAGTTCTGATGTAAGTAACATCTTGCGTTGGATTTGGAGATATTACCAACCCTAATTCAGAAGCATCCAAGTGTTTAATGCTTGAAAAACCAGCTAAATCACAATCTAAACCAAGTGCCAAACAAGTTCTTGGAAGAACATATTGGAAAATCGTATCCAAGTTCGCTTTTGCTTTTGCCGCACTCATACCCTCATTAAGAATAAGTCCTTGAGTATGGTAAGTCAAAGTAGAATCTGATGGATGAGGAATCGCATTTAATGGAGCTCCTTCATGAGGAACACCTACACCTGGAATTCCAAGACCGATAGCAGCATCATCTGGGTTCCACCAGTTAATTACAACACCTTCATCAATTCCAAGGCTGTTTCTTGCATGTACCCATGGCAAAACACCTTCGTAATATGGGTGACCTGCAATTGCTGAATTTTTCCGAGCCAATTCAGTTACATCATCTGTAAAGCCAAAGTCTTTCCAAGGTTGGTTATTTCCTGCGGCTTCTTGAGAAGCACCAATTTGTTGTGCTCCTTGTACTTGCACAATTGGATCACCTGTTGTAGGAACAATCAAAACAGCATCGTTGTAAGGTGCAAATTGATCAAAAGCTGACTGAACAGAGATAGTGGGAGTCGTATTATCGTTTAACCATGAAATATCACCCAATGCTCCACCGATGTTAATTCCTAATTGGAAATCAGAGCTAAACTGAGTATGAAAGCCAAAATTACTCGTATCTCCTTGAGGGATTAAAAAAGCTGCATTTGGAGCTATTGTAGTATCTTTTCCTTCAATATCTCCATGATATGCCGGAACCACCATTGGAGTTTCAACTACTCCATCTCCGTCAGTATCTAAAAGAAATTTACCTGTACCATTAGTCGTAGTTATAATTTCGTTGTAATCGGAAAGTCCAACCAAACCAAGGGTCAAATAACCACCAGTTCCATTACCCCAAACAGCAATTTTTTCTGGATCAATTCCATAAGGATTGCCACCAGCAAGCGCTGTAGCTTTGAAGTAACGAATAGCAGTTCTACCATCTTGAACTCCCCTATAAGCCGCTTGAATCAATCCAAGTGCTCTGGTTGGCTGATCTTGAGCCGCAGGGTTCCAGCCTCTTCTGTAAGAAACAGCAGCAGCTACATACCCTCTTTTTGCCAATTCAGTACAAACATGTACCACAGAGGAATCCTTTCTATGACCAGCAATTTGCTGGTTAAGGATTGGAGGAAGGAAGTTACCAGTATGAAAAACTAAAACTAAAGGTCTATCAGTTTCAGTATCACCTTCAGGCATATATATGTCCGTCCATAAAGGAACCTTTGCTGTAGCACCGAGGTTGGCAAAAAGCAACATCGTGGAATTTAAAGCATATGGCTGATCTGGAACAACGGTTACATTATCAAAAACAGGCTCTAAATATCGTTGTGCATAACTCGCATTTAGCACGAGTACAAACATAAAAAATGTAAAAATCTTCTTCATAAAAATTAATTTGGTGAATGATTTAAGTTCGTTTTATTAAATTTAGGTTAATTGCTATTTAGGTTCATACAGTAAAGTCACATAAGCTAATCTACCAATCCTCGGCCCCCCGTATGTTTGGAAAGCTCTATTGTTCAACACATTAGACGCCCCTATTTTCAAGGTTGTATCTATCTTTTTGATTCCAAAATTTATTTGGGCATCAAGCATATCATAAGTTGGAATAAAACCAGTGAATTGTGGTGAACCTTCAAAGATGAATCCTTCTATCCATTTATAATTCACATTAAATCCAAAATTCTTCAATTGAGACTCTCCGAAATTCATGGATAAATTTCTTCCACTTAATCCAATATTAAACTTATGTTCAGGTGTATTAAAAGCGGGGATGATTGGATCATCCTCTACTGTTTTGACCAATTTATTCCATGAGTAATTTCCGTTCAAAGCCAAATTATTAGGAAGGAAATAATTCAAACCAATCGAAAATCCTTGAGTTTCTACTTGGTTTTCAGAATTTGCAGCATATCTAAAAACATTTACCCTTTCAACATTATCAAGAGCATCAAATTTAATATCTGCCCCAACCCTAAAGCCAATGAAATTATTATAAATACTATAGTAATATCCTGCATCAACGTAAAGTTTTTCAAACAAGGTAGTCCTGACCCCTGCCTCAAAAGTTTGCACTTCTTCAGGTGCTATTGCATTAATATTAAAACTATCTAATAAAATAGATTGCTGTGTGTTCAAAAAATCTATCAGTGATTCAATGGTAACTAAGTTTTGTACCCCTTTAAGGTTTCCAGCTAAGGTTGCACGTCCAACATCTAATCCTAAATATTGATCACTTAAAGTTGGATTTCGAATAGCTGAAGAGTAAGAGATTCTAAAATAATTATTTCTTGAAGGAGTATAAACTAAGCTTGCTGCAGGAGAAAACAACCAATCAAAATTTTCATTTTTATCTGCTCTTGCTGCTATCGTAGCTTTCATTTTATTATCATAAAAAGACTTTTCTGCTCCTCCATAAAAGCCAACCTCCCGATTTGTAATTTTTATATCCGCAGAATCAATAAAAACTGTTCCTTTTGAAACAGGTGCATATAATCGCGCATTGGTTCCTACCGTAATTTTATCAACCCAAGTTGGAGTAAATATATATTCACCATGAGCATGATAAAGTGCTGAATTATCAAAGAACTTAGTCCCACCTTCACTTCTTAGTGAGCCAGTAATTCTATCAAATTCCTCTTGAAACCTTTGAGTGCCTGGTTCAAAAAACGATACCGAAGTTGATTGACGTCTCCCTGGTCCATTCGCTATCTCAGCGGCTTCTGAATGCCATTGAGTCAATTGTTCTCGATTATCCAACAACCATTTTCTCGCTGCATCGATATCGAAATCCGTTGCAATTTGCCCTGTTTCTGGGTCAATTATTATTTGCCCTGTTTCTGGGTCTCTCAAAAACTCTAACTTTGGATAATCTGAATCCACAATCTGGGGAACCACGACATTTAGCCAATAATCACCATAATCATTGGAAAACCATTCGACTTGTCCTTTGGATGATTCTTGCAACTGAAGTGCTGTAAAATAAGGATCATAGGAATCTCCAGCACCAGTTCTTGTAGTATAGGCTCTTACGAAATACTTGTTACGTTTACGAAGTTCAAGTCTATTTTGTAAGAATGTGATGCCTTTTAAGCTAAAGCGATTGTCACCTTGATAAACTGTTGTTCCAGACCCAAAATTTCCAGACAAAATTATTTCAGGAGATTGTTCTTCTTCATCAGGTTTAAGTCGAAAATGTAGAGCCGCATTTGCTTTATAATTTCGAGTATCATAATCTACCAGATCAATTTCACGATACCCTGTTCTATAGAAAATACCTATAGTCGAATTTGGCTCGCTAAGTGCTAAATCTGTTAAATCACCTCCTGAAACATATTCATCCCCATAAATATTTACAGCATCGAACCCTCCTGGGTTATTAGCAGGAACTCTGGAATGATCCACTGGATCATAATTATCAGCAACCCAATCGTCTGCTCGTAAATAACTCAAATTCACTTTGTAGGCAAAATAATCTTTACCATCCTTATTTTGAAACTTATCCGCCCATCTCACTGCAGCATCTAACATATTTCTTTCTCCTAATTTCACATTTGCCGAAAGGCCATCATGAAAAAAAGGATCTTTGGTTTCCATACTAATCACTCCATTGAAAGCATTCGGGCCATAAAAGGCAGAACTTGCACCAACCACTATTTCTACTTTATTCACGTCCAATTCTGAGGAACCCAAAAAGTTACCAAGAGAAAAATTCAAACCCGGTGCTTGGTTATCAACTCCATCAATGATTTGGAGAGAACGAACTGGGCTCGTACTATTAAAGCCACGCATGTTAATGACTTTAAAGCCTAAACTGGCAGCCGTTAAATCCACTCCCTTCAGGGCACCTAATCCATCATAAAAATTTGCAGCAGGAGTTTCTTTTATAGCCAAGATATCCATCGATTCCACAGTAAGTGGCGATTCCTTTTGCTTATCGGAGATTCTACTTCCTTTGACAGTTACGGCATCAATTGTTACAACACCTTCCGATAGAAAGACTTCCAAACGTTTAGTTGAATTTACTTCAACTACTTTTGTTTCATAACCTGTGTAAGAAAATTCAAGCATAAAGGGTAACGCTTGCTCGGTAGAAAATTCAAAAGTACCATCCCAATCGGAGGCAGTACCATCGCCTGTTCCTTGAATGACCAATGTGCCACCAATAATAGGGTCATTATTGGATGCATCTAATATTATTCCTTTAATCGTGGTCTGTGAAAAAGTAGTTATCGCGTAAAGGAAAAAGAGTATTAAGAAGTAGGTTATTCGTAAACGTTTGATCATACATACACAGTTTGGAAATGAGAATTCGCTTGGCAAATTAAAAATTAAATTGTTCTTATCTTAAAAAACATCTTGATTTAACTCACAAAACCTTTCTGTGTAGTATATATTACAAATGAGTATTTTCAATAATGAAATTATACAAGTTATATGGCAAGAATTTCAGCCATCTTTACCAAGGTTTCATCTACACCTTTTGTGGCGGAAATCGCTTTTTTGAATGGAGTGAAAACTGCTTTTTTATTGACAAAACCAACGGCACAGTTCTTTTTACCAGCAAGTAATCCTTCAACGGCTTCATAACCTAATCTACTCGCCAAAACCCTATCAAACGCCGTAGGAGATCCGCCTCTTTGTAAATGACCTATTATTGCTACTCGAACATCCATTTCAGGCAGCTTATTCTGGATCATTTCTGCCACAACATTTGCCCCTCCCCAAGGATTACCTTCGGCCACAATGATTAGACTAAATAACTTTTGTCTCTTTATATTTTTCTTGAGCGTATCAATTAATGATTCAGGTGTTTTACCATTTTCTGGAATTAGTAACCCAGAAGAACCCGATCCAATTCCTGTATCCAAAGCAATAAAACCTGCGTTCCTTCCCATTACCTCCACAAAAAACACTCGGTTATGAGAGTCCGCTGTATCTCTGATTTTATCAACAGCTTCTACGGCTGTGTTAATAGCAGTATCATAACCGATTGTAAAATCAGTACCGTATAAATCATTGTCGATAGTACCTGGTATTCCAATTACTGGGATATTAAATTCCTTGGAAAAAATATTGGCACCCGTAAAAGTTCCATTTCCTCCAATGGCTATTAATCCATCAATGTCATGTGCTTGTAGGGACTCGAATGCTTGGAGTCTGCCTTCTTTAGTTCTGAATTTTTCTGAACGGCTTGTTTTCAAAACAGTGCCTCCTCTATGAATAATGTTTCCTACATTTCTTGGTTCGAGACGTGACAATTTTCCATTGATCATGCCTTCATACCCTCCGGTGATTCCGTAGGTATGTAAATCGTGGTAAGATGCAGTTCTAACAACAGCTCTGATGGCTGCATTCATGCCTGGTGCGTCTCCACCTGAGGTAAAAACGGCAACTCGTTTAATATTGGTGCTCATAGATTTTGATAAGTGAGATTCAATTCATGTGAAAACGAACTAACTCGTTTATGGGTTTTCTTACAATTTTCCCAAGAGTCATGTGCTTTCTTTCTAACGCAATTTTAAGAATATCCGAAAAATGATAGGCAATTGAACCAATAAAACTAACTGGCAATTCTAAATGCCCCTTATATTTACAAACATGACGGTTTAAAAACTCCACAAAAGCATCATACACCAACTCCTGAACGAAAAAGTGTTTTTTGTGGTCTGATAGAAATTTTGCAAAAGAAGCTAAATAAACGTTAGGATTTTCTTGTTGATAGATTTTTTCTAAAACTTCACTTTTTCCGCCTGGGATTAAATCACGGAAAGACTCAATTAAGTCTTTTGGCAATTCTCTATAAAAATAACAGCGCAAAAGGTCTTTTCCTAAGTATGAGCCACTCCCCTCATCTCCAACCAAATATCCTAAGTTTTTCACATTGTCAATTACTTCCTTGCCATCATACAGGCATGAATTAGAACCCGTTCCTAAAATGCATGCAATACCAGGTTCTTTACCACAAGCTGCCCGAGCAGCTCCCAATAAATCATGATGCACATCAATTTCTGTATTTGGAAAAATTTCAGAAAGTGCTCCTGAGATCACAGATTTTAATCTAGTGTCCCAGCATCCAGCTCCATAAAAATAAATCTTTTCAATTTCACTGCAAGTAACTTCCTTGATAAGCTCTTTGTTTAATTCTTTCTGAATGAATTCTTTTCCATGAAAAACAGGGTTGATTCCTCGAGTAGAAGAGGTGAATATTTCATTCTTACCTTTATAAACTATCCAATCTGCTTTAGTAGAACCGCTATCACAAACAATTTCCATAAAAATATATTTATAAACATTTGCAAATAAGCAGGTTAGGTATATAGCTTATTTAGGTGTAAAAATAACACTAAGAAAGATATTTATAAATAAAATAATTCAAAAAAATTTAGAAACGTTTTGAAATTATAAACAAAAAAATGCCATTCTCTGGAGAGAATGGCACAATAACATAACCATGAAAATAAATAACCTAAAATCAATAAATATTGAGGGGTTAAATATTTACTCCTTTACGACATAATCTATATTTGGGACTTTGTCAGAATCAACTTTATTTACCACTATTGTTTCCTTTTCTCCTACGAGCACAAAATCAATTTCATAAGTGGCTAATGGATATTTCATAAAATCTAAGGTCACCACGTTCAATCCTTTTACAATCGGCCATTGCTTGGTGTCAATGATTTCAGAAGTATTTGTATTTCTAATATTCAATAACATATCACCTTCTAAATTTGACCTTAAGGAACATGAAAATTCAGCATCAGTAAATGGTGAACTCATTCCAGTTAACAAAAAATTGTTATCAATAACTCTATTAATAATTACCGTTGGAGAATAGTGCTCTCCGCCTTCGTTATCAATTTGAATAAGTCGGTAATATGCTTTGGTGTGCCCTAAGGAAGTGTCGAGATACCTATATTTTTTTTCCTCCTCAGAGTGTTTGGCTCCCTCTACTTCTCCAACAATTTTGAAAATTATACCATCAATTGACTTTTGAATGATAAATTTGTCATTGTTGAATTCCTTCACAGTTACCCAAGTTATCATATTTCCGATTTGAAGTTCATTCACTTCAATTGCGCTTTGATACTCACACTGTGCCAAACCATTTACCATAAATAACAGCTGTAAAACCGTAAAAAAAAGGACTTTGGAAAATGGATTGTGTTTTTTGGCAATAATAATTGAGGGATTAAACATATTCGTTTTTTTCAAGTGTGAAGTCAAACACTATACCAATTAACTTGTAAGATTATTATTATGATAAAAAAAATATTATTTTGCCTTGTCACAATTTGCTTTTTTTCATGTAAAAAAAATCTGGTAAAACTCCCCTATTCTGTTGACCAACAAGCAGTTACGGACTCAGCTATGGTGGTGACCGCTCACCCATTAAGCTCAGAAGTAGGAAAAACTATTTTATTAAAAGGTGGAAATGCAATAGATGCCGCTATTGCAACTCAATTTGCACTTGCTGTCGTTTACCCGAGAGCTGGCAATATTGGTGGAGGTGGATTCATGATAGTGAGAATGGCAAACGGTGAAACGGCTGCACTTGATTATCGAGAAAAAGCACCTGCTCTGGCAAGCAGAGATATGTATCTGGATGATAAAAAAGATGTCATACCTGGTGTTAGTACTTACGGAGCGTTGGCAGTGGGTGTACCCGGTACAGTTGCAGGAATGGATGCAGTTCACAAAAAATATGGAAAATTGCCTTGGGCAACCCTATTACAACCTGCAATTGATATTGCAAGAGAAGGTTTCCCTATCATGGGTTCGGAGGCTGAACGCTTTGAAGAAAAAAAGAAAGACATAAAAGGAATCAATCGATTCAAAACCCCTTTTGTCAAATTTTGGGGATGGGATCAGGGAGATATTCTTAAACAGCCAGACTTAGCAAACACCTTAGAGCGAATTAGAGATAATGGTCGTGATGGATTTTACAAAGGCAAAACGGCTGATTTATTTGTGGAGGAAATGAAAGCGGGTAATGGTCTAATTTCTCATGCAGATCTTGAAAACTATCAAGCAGCATGGCGAGATCCTATTATCGGAAATTATAAAGGTCATAAAATCATTTCCATGCCTCCAGCCTCCAGCGGCGGAATTGCTATTTCGCAAATGTTTGAAATGATAGAAGGGCTACCCGTTAAAGAAGCTGGTTTTCATCAATCAACTTCTATCCACACCATGGCAGAAGTTATGAGAAGGGCATTTGCCGATAGAGCAGAGCACCTCGGAGATAGCGATCATTATGATGTGCCTTTCGAAATGCTTTTGGACTCTAACTATTTGGTAGAAAAAATTGCAGATTTTGACCTCAAAATGGCTTCAAAAAGTGATTCAGTGCTAGCTGGTAATTTTGATTTATTAATTGAAAGTTTTGAAACCACGCATACTTCAATTATTGATAAAGATGGAAATGCCGTTTCTGTTACCACAACTTTGAACACCAATTATGGTAGTAAATTAGTTGTAAAAGGCGCAGGTTTCTTTCTTAATAACGAGATGGATGACTTTAGCGCTAAGCCCGGAGTGCCCAATTTTTATGGCTTAGTTGGTGCCGAGGCCAATGCCATTGCCCCTGGCAAACGTATGCTAAGTTCAATGACACCAACCATTGTAGAAAAAGACGGAAAAGTAAAGCTGGTTTTAGGTTCTCCGGGGGGCTCGACTATCATCACTGCAGTTTTTCAGGTTATTATAAATGTATTAGAATTTGGAATGGATTTGAATGAAGCAGTGGCCGCTCCAAGATTTCATCACCAATGGCTTCCTGACAAATTGATGATGGAAGAAGGAAAATTTGCTCCTGAAGTGATTGAAGATTTAAAAGAAAAAGGCCATGACATTGAATTTAAAAAAAGGATGGCTAAAGTCAAGGCCATCCTAGTGAGGCCAGATGGTAAATTGCATGGTGTGGGAGATCCGAGATTGGAAGAAGATGACGTTGCTGGCTATTAAAATTCTTTTATTTTCAGCTTTCTCAAGTAAACCACTCGACAGATTAAGGGTTAATATCAAAAAAAATAGACTTTGAAATATTTTGACATTTTCATCAACGGTTATAAAGGTTACGCCAATTATTTATGGAATGACATCATCAATCCAAGCTGGAATTCATATTTCTATTGGTTAATCTTGGTCTCTTTGTTCTTCTTTTTATTAGAAATAATAATTCCTTGGCGAAAAAAACAACCAATCCAGCGAAAAGACTTTTGGATGGATGGGTTTTATATGTTTTTCAATTTCTTCCTTTTTTCTCTCATCATTTACAATGCTGCATCAGATGTGGTCGTCAATTTTTTCAATGATGGCGTAAAATCCCTCTTTGGCTTCGATTTACAATCAATGAATCCGCTCAATTCATTTCCCTATTGGTCTGTTTTGTTGATAGGATTTATTGTAAGAGACTTTATACAATGGTGGA
The DNA here is from genome assembly GCA_937924495.1 of uncultured Saprospiraceae bacterium. Classification (GTDB taxonomy): domain Bacteria; phylum Bacteroidota; class Bacteroidia; order Chitinophagales; family Saprospiraceae; genus JAGQWW01. The sequence continues at coordinate 17,765 of CALDSS010000093.1, read as the reverse complement.
TACATCGGTTACTTCATAAGTCCGAAAGGCTATGGGAGTTTCACAAAGTGCATCACTCTGTCGAGGAAATGGGGTTTGCAGCGCATCTGCGCTTTCATTGGATGGAAAATGTAGTTTATCGAACCTTAGAATATATTCCGCTTGCAATGCTTGGGATTGGCTTATATGACTTTTTTGTAATCCACATTTTCACGCTTGCGTGGGGACATTTCAATCATTCCAACTTATCTGTTGATGGCAAAGTTACGGGCGGCATTTTAGGGGTTTTAGTAGGAATTATTTTGTCAAATGGACTTTTAGAAATATCTATTTTTGAGCATTATTCCCTTACGGGGAAAATTCTTGTTTTCGCAAGTACTACCGTTTTGGGTGTTTTTGCACTTGGGCCAATCATGAAAAAATTATTCAACAGCCCTGAAATGCACATTTGGCACCATTCCTATCATTTACCAAAAGAACGGCATACAGGGGTTAATTTCGGCCTCACTCTAGCGATTTGGGATTATCTTTTTGGAACTGCCTATATTCCAAATGATGGTCGAGACATTCAACTTGGTTTTCCAGGAGTTGAGGAATTTCCAAAGGAATTTATCAATCAAAATCTACATGGCTTGAAATAATAGCTCAAAAAAAAAGCCTGATTGAAATGCATCAATCAGGCTTTTTTTTTGTAAAAATTTAAATTATTCATCAGCAATCACACCAACCTCACCGAAGTCGAAAGTCAATGTAAATCGTAAAGTATTATCCAAAGGATTTTGTTGGCTTGTAGTAGGTACGAGGTAAGATAAATCCAACCCAAATACGTTGTATTTCAAACCTAATCCAACAGTCATATATTTTCTATTTCCTTTTGATTGGTGCTCATTAAAGTATCCTGCTCTTACTGCAAATTGATTGTCATACCAATATTCAGCACCGATAGAATACATCACCTCTCTCAATTCTTCACCGCCACCTGAAGGAGCATCACCAAAAGAACTCAACAAGCCAGAAATAACGGACTGGTCTAAATGCGCACCACTTGCAACAGGCGTCGGAACCATTAATTTATTAAAATCGATGGCAGCAGTAATTGTATTATACTTATCCATATTTACTTTCCAAGCCGCACCCAATCCAATGTTTGCAGGAAGAAAATCTCTGTTGATTGAGTTGGTATAAGTAATTTTAGAACCGATATTCGTAAAGGCTAATCCAAGTCTTAAATCAGAATCTAAATCACCTACATTCAATGGAGACTCATACGTAAAGCCTACATCTGCAGCTCCAGCTACTCCTGCCTCAATCGTCTGACCTTGTCCAGGTACTTGTTGTCCAGATGCCAAATCTGAATAAATAAATTTACCTGTGATAGAAGCAGAGAACTTTTCAGTCAACTTTCTGGCAAAGGCACCAGCAAGTTCAAATTCATAAGGTCTTCCTTGACTTAAAAGGTTTCCATCATTATCCGTAAACTGAATACTTCCCAGAGAGAAATATCTTAAACTCAAACCAACTGTTTGTAGATCATTTAGCTTTCTATAACCACTTAGGTAAGCCAAGTAAACATCATTTAAACCTAAAGCTCTTAACCAAGGTGTGAAAGTCAGCGCCATACTCATATCTTTTTCGGCGAAAGCCAAAGTAGAAGCATTAAAGTGTAAAGAATTGGCATCTGGAGAAAGTGCAATACCTACATCTCCCATAGCAGCACCTCTTGAAGAAGGAACAATCCTTAAAAAAGGAACTGCGGTTGATATAGATCTTAGGCAAAATTCACCAGTAATTGGATGTCTGCTATCTGCATCAGTGCATTGCTGCCCGAATGTGGTACCAGCAAAAGAAAAGCAAATAATGAATAGTAAAATAAATTCTCTTCTCATGAGATTGAAAGTATTTTTAAAAATCGCAAAAGTATGTATTAAATATGCTTTGCCAAATGTGTAGCCCACTAAGCGATTTTTTCAAAGCGGGTTTTGTTAAAGCATTCTTAAATTTTCAAACCATAAACGGTAATAATGGAATGGTATTTTAGCAAAAATGTTTTTTTTAAAAAAAGTTTGATTGAAGTTGTTTAAGAATGGAGTTTAGTTGTGAAAATTCGAGGCTAAAAGGTTCTGAAGATGTCAAATTTTCAATTCATAGTCTTATACTACGGATTTAAAATTTGGCAAAATCAGTTTCTTTAAAATCGGATTTTCAACTTAAAATCTATTTTTAAAAAACTTCATCATTTCAAGATAACCATTTTTTCAAACTCGCTTTCTCCTAAATAATTACCTAAATCTCCATTTTTATCCATCACTTTAACGTTGTAAACGTAAATTCCTTTAGCCAAACGAGCTCCGTTATCACTTGTTCCATTAAATAGGATACATTCCTTAGAACTTTCCTCATTTAATTCTTGAATAATCGTTTTCACTAAACTTCCATTCATTGCATAAATATCAACTCGAGCCCAAAGATCTTGGCCAGTAAGATTATGCTCAAATGAAACGCAAGTTTGGTCAATAAAAGGATTCGGATAATTTATAATATTCTGGAGGGCAGCTTGCTCGGATGAAGCGACTACAAATTCGGTAAATCCTCTACCGAAATTATTAGCGACATCCCAAGCCGTAACTTCAATTTTATGTAATCCATCTTCAAGGTTGAAAAGAGGGTATCTTACTTCTCCTTGAGTGTAATCATTAAGATTCGATTCATAAAAATCGTTGAGGACAAAAGTATTTTGGTTGTTTCCATCTAAAACAGCCGTCAAATCATGTCCGATACTGTTACCTGCAACGTTGATGCCATTATCATCACTCACTTTCACAAACAAAACCGGATTTTCATTTGTGATTCCTCCGAATCTGAAATTCTCGTCATTCATATAAACTTCTACAACTGGCCCTTCATCATCATTTGCAAAATTAGGATTGGTACCGCCAATAATTATATTTTGGTAATTTCCAGTTGCATCAAGTTCTACCCCATTCTCTGCGTAATAGCTTATTTTACCATTTCCTAACTCGTAATTAATATCCTTCGGCATTACAAAAGAGAATTTGAACTTTCCATTTTCTACAGTTGCTTTTCCTTTAAAAAGAACATTTTTCTGTAATTCAAAAGGAGCCACTGGACTTCTTTCATCTTGGCCAAGTGTATAAATTGTATCTGGTTTATCGTAAATGGTAGGATAAATGGCTCCAGAGAAATCTTGCATAATATCGCCATTCTCATTCTCAACAATTCCTTCGATGGTTACTTCTTGAAGTGCTCGAAGCGTATCTGGCACACCATCTAAAACATCATGATCATTAATAAATGTTGTAGAAACTTTATACTTAGGCAAAGCTAATTTCATGGAAGGATCACCAATGAGTACAAATTTTCTTGAATTACGAATATCACCTGCAGTTAAACTATTTTTTCCATTAGAAAATACTTCTCCTAAGGATAAATATTCGCCATCTACTTTTTCAAATATTCGCTCCATGACAGATTTGACCAATTTTTCATTTCCATTAATATAAACAGCTCTGGTTGTTGAAAGTAGCATAAATGCTCCTCCGGTTGGATTCAATAAAACTTCTTCTCCGGCCGATTTGAAAGAAGGATCATCATACCCCGTAAACGTACAGGTTGCAGTCATAAATAGAGGCAACCTATCTGAATTATCCCATGATAAGATGTTTTCAACTTTCAGAACTCTTTCCTGAGCCCATCCTTTTGGACCACCATGCCCGAAGTAATTAATCAAAAGCACCCCTTTAAATAAGGTTTGATCAATTGCCTCATTTACGGCGGGGTATTTTTGCCCGCCAGAGGTAGCCACTTGGGTGTAGGCGTCTAAGTAAATTTTGTCAATATTAAAGTTGGAGTATTTCTCTTTTATCACATTGTAATGATATTCGGAAGGATCGACATGAGTCCAAGGACTATCATCATCGTCATCATCACTCACCAATGTCAATCTGTTTCTCCAATCCCTCAAATTTTCAGGTTGGGAGTCGTAGCTAATTAATTTATCTACCACGTTATTAGCTTCGTCTAAAGTTTCGACAGGAATCCTCCCGATAGCAATATCCAATTTTCCTCTGAGATCATCTCCTTCGCCTTCAGTCAATAAAGCAAAATAATCATCTGCAGGAAAGGCATCGACAGGATCGTGTGATTCTAAGGTTTCATAAACAGGAATGAAATTTTTGCCATGCCCATTGATATCTCTAAAATCATAACTACCATCTCCAAATAATAATAGCCATTTATATTTCTCTGGATTTCGATCATGTAGCATTTTGGAAAAATTACGTATTCCGACTGGGTCAATTCTTCCTGAGGAAAACTCATTTAAAATATGATCAATTCTCACTGTTGAAACTTCAAATCCATTCTGCTCTCTTCTAAATTCAGCTAATTTTTCAACGGCTTCTTCGAAGTCGCTATGATAAACTATCACCAATTCAGCATCCGCAATTCCATGAACATTCTGATTTTCAACTACTGAAGACTTTTCAGGTGTTAAGAATCCTGAGTTTTTATTAAAAGCTATAAATTCCTTTACCTGACCCCTTGTTTCAGCAATAAAAGAAATTGCATTTCCATCTAAGTCAAATTCTTGTCGAGTTGGAGCAGTTGGCTCAGAAATGTCCCAAATTTCAATATCAGAATTGGCATTCAATAAATTGAATTGTGAGGCTTGAAAATCAATTGTACTGATATTTCTAAATCTCATTTGATCGCCCGCCATTTCCAATTTCCTTTTTCCAGAAATCTCAATGTAATCTAACCATGCCTCTGTTTCAAAACTTGATCTTGGGTAGTCTATTTTTACAGCAATGTTGTTTGATGAAGGTTTAAACTTTTTCTCAATGACTCTTGCCCAACAATAAGGCACGATACTACTCCCTGTACCAACTGAAGAAAAAGTAGGACTGGTAAACTTCTGATTATTGATTTCAACTGAGTATCTTGAACTAGACCCAAATGCTCTCGAAACCATTCTTACATCAACATCAATACTATCTTCCAAAATCAAATTTTCGAAAAGGAATTGGCTATCAAAAACTCTTTCTCTGGTATTTTTAAATTGTTCGCCATACCATAACCTTCCACTACCCTGAGCTTGAACCCAATCAGCCAGAAGGTTTTTGGTTTCACTCTCATGCCGGATTACGTCATCAAATTTATCGATTGTAACATTTGCATTATCAAGATTTGATTGAGACTCGATTCTATTTCCAGCACTACCTCCTATTTTTAAGAAATAATAATTTTTAGAATCATATAAATTAGTGGGTAGAGTCAATTTTCCATTTTGGTATTTCCACTTTGAAGGCCCTTCGGCATAAAAAAGAATAAAATCACCATCATCAAATTTACCATCACCCTCTCCAGAAATGAAGATCGGGTTTTCAATCAAGTCTTGTTCTGGAGCCTTATAATTAGCAGTAATTAATCCCTCCATCATTCCTCCACCATTTCCATAAATACTGATATTTTGAGGATTGGAAGCGTCAATATCTATTCCCTCAGCATTTTTGAGATAGGTATAATCAATTTTATAAATTCCCGTTTCTGAAATCGGAATTTTAAGAATATCACCGTCAGCCAAAACAGATTGACGGTTTATCTGCCCAGTGAGAAAAGAAGAAATAAAACAAAAAATCAAAATTAGATAAAGGGTTCTCATAATCGATAAACTTTGAGTTTTTTCAATATTATTCGAAAAACGATATTGAAGTTTTACTATTGCTTTGTTAAAAGGACGGCATTTAGTCAGGTTTTAATAAGATGAACCAAAAAAATACCGTTATTTAAACAAGTTTTTGAGAATAACATTTAATTATGTCATTGATAATGACACATAAACATAAAACAAACCCTTTTCTTTATTGATTTAACAACCTTCCTTAGTCAATGATCAGACAAATACTATCGATTACTTTTTTGAGTCTAATTTCATGCTGTGCGTTTAGCCAAGATCCAGTATTTAGCCAATTCTATTCCGCACCGCTTCAATTAAACCCAGCTTTCGCTGGAAATACCTACGCACCACGTATTGCCTTAAACTATCGACATCAGTGGCCGAGCCTGGGCAGTCCCTATGTAACCTATGCCGCATCTTATGAACAAATGTTTGAAGCAGTAAACAGTGGATTAGGCGTTTTAGTCCAAGTAGATGATTCAGGAGGAGGTATCTATCAAACTTCAGATTTGAAATTGGCCTATTCATATCGGTTGACCATCAGGGAGGGGTTTTTCGCAAAATTTGGAACCGACATCGGTGCAAGGCAAGTGAATCTTGATTGGAACAGATTAATATTTGCAGACCAGATTGATCAAATAGATGGTCCGGGTGGCCCAGGAGGTATTCCACTCATATCTGACGAAATAAGACCAGATGATCTCTCAAATACGACATTTGACGTGGGAGCAGGGTTCCTATTTTATAATCCATACTTTTACGCAGGTATTTCTGGCAAACATTTGAATACCCCTGATGAAAGTTTTATCCGATTTAATAATAATTTAGAGAGTGGGCTGCCTGTGAGATGGTCTATTCATGGAGGTGCTCAAATAAATATTCAAGAAGGAAATCGACGTCAATGGCCAATCTTCCTGTCACCCAATGCCACCTATATTTGGCAAGGTGATTTTGCACAATTAGATGTGGGTGCTTATTTGGGATATGGAATGTTTTTCGCTGGTGCCTGGTATCGACATGCCAAAACCAATCCAGACGCAGCCATTTTTTCTGTCGGTGTTCAGCAAGATATTTTCAAAATTGGATATAGCTTTGATCTTACCATTTCAGAATTAGCAACCAATGGAACAGGTGGTGCTCATGAATTAGCTTTCATTATTAATTTTGAAAATAGTGACCGAATCAAAAACAAACGAAGAAAATCACAGTATAACGATTGTTTCAAATTGTTTAGGTAAGCAAAGTTGTAAAAACAACCGCTCCCCTCAATTTCGAAACTTTATTATTTCAACTTTACTAAATCAAAAAAATCATTTTTTTTTGTGATTTAAGTTGTTACCAAAATTAATTTCGACATTTTAAAGAATGTTGTGTTAATTTTTTGCCAACTGGACAATTTAAAAGTTTTAACTTACGTCAATTTGGCGATTACAATTTTTAACTATCTTTGTCCGAATTTATTTCAAAATAAACTTTTAGAATACGCATGAAAAAACTGCTGCAATTCAGTATTTTGCTTTTAGGAGTTGTTACATTTTTCGCTGCTTGTAAATCAAGCGAGAGATCAAGTGCAACAGGATGGCAATTTAATGACACCAAATGGGGTGGATTTGAGAAAAAAGATTATGAAGGTCAAGTGACTGGTCCTAATTTAGTTTTGATTGAAGGGGGTACCTTTACCATGGGTATGACCGAACAAAACGTTACTTACGACTGGAATAACTTACCTCGAAGAGTTACAGTTTCGTCTTTTTATATGGATGAAACAGAAGTCTCTAATCACAATTACAACGAATACCTATATTGGTTGGATAGAGTTTTTGGTGAATCTTATCCAGAAGTTCTACAAAATGCTACACCAGACACCTTAGTATGGCGTGATGAATTAGTTTTCAACGAACCGTTTGTTGAAACTTATCTTCGTCACCCAGCTTATGATGATTATCCAGTAGTGGGTGTTACCTGGACTCAAGCAAATGATTATTCCGCTTGGAGATCTGAAAGGGTTAATGAAATGATTCTTGTAGAAAGAGGAATTTTAAACCTGAATACGGAGCAAAAGGATGAAGACAACTTCAACACTAAAGCCTACTACGCAGGTCAATATCAGGGTGATGTTCGTAAAAATCTTAAAGATTTGAAGACAGGTGGTGAAAGACCTGTAAGAGCAGCAGATGGTATTTTATTGCCTGAATATAGATTACCATCAGAAGCAGAGTGGGAATATGCTGCTTTAGCTTTAATAGGAAATCAGGCATCTTCAAAAGATGAAAGAATTACAGATAGAAGAATTTATCCGTGGGATGGAAACACAGTTCGTTTCCAAAAAAGAAATCGTTACCAAGGTCAGATTTTGGCTAACTTCAAAAGAAGTGGTGGTGATTACATGGGTATGGCAGGTAAGCTTAATGATAACGCTCACATTACTTCTGACGTAAGAAAATTCGTTCCTAACGATTTTGGTTTATACGCAATGGGTGGAAATGTAAGTGAGTGGACTGGTGATATCTACCGTCCATTAACTTCTGAAGATTTGAGAGATGTTGATTCTCATGATTTAAACTCATATCGTGGTAACAGATTCCAAACGTTAGTTTTGGATGAAGATGGTAAGCCAGTTGAAAAAGATAGTTTAGGTAGATTGAGATACCGTGATGTTGAAGATGATGAGGCGGCAACCAGAGATAACTATAAAAGAGGTCAGGTTCACAATTACCTTGATGGTGATAGAGAATCTGAAGTATTCTATGAGTTTGGTGTTACTACGTTGATTTCCGATAAATCAAGAGTGGTAAAAGGAGGTTCTTGGGCTGATAGAGCTTACTGGATGTCTCCAGGTACTCGTCGATACATGGAAGAAGATAAGTCTTCTCGTACAGTTGGTTTCCGTTGTGCAATGACACGAACCGGTGGCCCGACTGGAAATGAAGATTCAGCTGGTAATACTTTCAAAGTAAAAAGAAAGAAAGTAAAGAGACGTTTTAAATAATACGTATTCTCTTCAAATCAAAGAACCCATGTAAATTAATTTTTGCATGGGTTTTTTGATTTAATGCCGCTGCTTTTATTCCCCTAATTATCATACTTTTGTTTTCCTTAAAATCTTGAGCAATCCTTTCTAAAAATTACCAATGGCAAAGATAGATTTAGCAAAAAGTAAAAATGAAGATGAATTCAAATTGATGATTTCTAAAATGAATCATCGGCTTGAAAAAATCTATTTAGGTGGTGGAGAAGCTAAAATTGCCAAACAACACAAAAAAGGAAAACTCACCGCGCGTGAAAGAATTGACTATCTCTTAGACGAAGATCAACCAAAGTTTGAAATCGGTGCTTTCGCCGCCTACGAAATGTATGAAGAACACGGTGGCTGCCCAGCTGCAGGAGTTGTCATCATGATTGGCTCTATCAGAGGAAGAAAATGTATGGTAGTCGCCAACGATGCCACCGTAAAGGCCGGGGCATGGTTTCCGATGACAGGAAAGAAAAATCTTAGAGCTCAGGAAATTGCGATGGAAAACAGATTGCCAATCATCTATTTGGTGGATAGTGCAGGAGTTTTTCTTCCAATGCAAGATGAAATTTTTCCTGATAAGGAACATTTTGGTCGCATTTTTAGAAACAATGCAATTATGTCTTCCAAAGGCATTATTCAAATTGCAGCCATCATGGGGAGTTGTGTTGCGGGTGGTGCTTATTTACCCATCATGAGTGATGAAGCATTGATTGTAGAAGGAACTGGAAGCATCTTTTTAGCTGGCCCTTATTTGGTCAAAGCCGCGATTGGCGAATCAGTCGATAAAGAAACCTTAGGAGGAGCAACCACTCAATCTGAGATTTCAGGTGTTTGTGATTACAAGTTGCCTGACGATAAATCTTGCCTCGATACCATCAAGGATTTAGTTGATAAAATCGGCGATTTTGAAAAAGCTGGATTTGATAGAGCAAAACCAGCTCCTCCAAAATTTGACCCTAAAGAATTGTGGCAATTATTTCCCGTCGAAAGAGCGGTTCAATATGACACAATTGAAATTTTAAAAAGACTCGTAGATGATTCTAAAATAACTCAATATAAGGCTGGTTACGGAAAATCCATTATTTGTGCTTATGCTCGGATTGATGGTTGGGCAGTAGGAATTGTAGCCAATCATCGTAAAGTGGTGAAAAGCGCAAAAGGAGAAATGCAATTTGGAGGAGTCATTTATTCTGATTCGGCAGATAAAGCGACAAGGTTTATTATGGTTTGCAACCAAAAGAAAATACCCCTGCTCTTTTTACATGATGTATCAGGCTTTATGGTTGGAAGTAGATCCGAACATGGAGGCATCATAAAGGATGGAGCAAAAATGGTAAATGCAGTTAGCAATTCTACCGTTCCGAAAATAAGCATTGTGATGGGCAACTCCTATGGAGCAGGAAATTATGCAATGTGTGGGAAAGCATACGATCCAAGATTTATTGTCTCTTGGCCAACTGCTCGATTGGCAGTGATGGGAGGAGCACAAGCTGCAAAAACTTTGGTGCAAATACAGACCAAAACCATGGAAGCAAAAGGCGAAACCCTTTCTGAAAAAGATAAAGAAGAATTGCTCAAAAAGATAACGGAACGATACGACAAACAAACTACACCCTATTACGCTGCTTCTCGACTTTGGGTAGATGCAATCATCGACCCTATGCGAACTCGAGAATGGATTAGTATGGCTATCGAAGTGGCAAATAATGCTCCTGTTGAAAAATTTAATGTAGGGGCTATTCAAACTTAACAATCAATAGTTTAGTTATTTAAAATTACACTTGATCCTTAATCTTGAAGTTAACACAATGGAATATAAAAATCTTCTATACGATATTGACGAAAATGGAATTGGCACACTGACTATCAACCGGCCAAAGGCCTACAACGCCATAAACGCTGAGACGATGGGTGAAATCGGCCATTTTTTCAAAAAAACTGCTCCTAAATTAGAAGGTCTTTGCGGGGTCATTGTTACTGGAGCTGGCGATAAAGCTTTTGTGGCAGGGGCAGATATCAAGGCGTTTTTGAGTTTAGATAATAAAAAGGCTCAAAAACTTTCAAAACAAGGTCATGTTGCTTATGATGCAATCGAAAATTTTGACAAACCAGTCATTGCTGCTGTCAATGGATTTGCTTTAGGCGGCGGTTGTGAGCTGGCGATGGCTTGCCATATTAGAATTGCAGGAGAAAAAGCCAAATTTGGCCAACCAGAAGTAAATTTAGGAATCATCCCAGGTTATGGAGGTTCTCAACGCTTAGTCCAATTAATTGGAAAAGGAAAAGCAATGGAATTGTTGCTAACTGGAGATATGATTGGAGCCGAAGAAGCTCATAAATTAGGATTAGCAAACCATGTAGTGCCCGCTGGAGAAGAAGTGGCAAAGGCAAAAGAAATCCTTCTAAAGATCGCTACCAAAGGGCCAATAGCCATTGCCAAAACAATAGAAGCTGTCAACATGTTTTTTAACAAAAGAAAGAACGGTTTTAAATATGAAACCGAGGCGTTTGGTGCCTGTGCTGATACCAAAGACTTTAAAGAAGGTGCATCAGCTTTTATTGAAAAAAGAAAAGCAAATTTTACTGGAAAGTAGTGGCTTAAAAATTGCTGTTTTTTTCTTATCCCACCTAACATAAAACAAATAATTACGTCCAAGTATAAGAAACTGGTTATTAATGCCGTTTAATTATTTCTTACTTGTTTATCAAACCACCAATTAGATGAAAAAACTATTTCTGTTCGTTTTTTTTCAAGTCTTTTTGTTCTCTTTACTTTCAGCTCAATGCAAGTCTGGTGATTGTAGAAATGGAACTGGTATTTACATTTATCCAAGTGGTGCAAAATACATTGGACAATTCAAAAATGGAGAAATTCATGGAACAGGTGCTTGTTATTATACCGATGGTAAAAAATACCAAGGTGGATGGGTAAACAGGTACCCTGAAGGTAGAGGAACAATGACATTTGCCGATGGAGCTACGTGGACGGGGAGTTGGAAAAGGGGCCATCCGATTGATAAATATGGTGAAATTATCGAAAATCTTTTCCCTGGAAAAGAAGTAGATATCGAGGAAGATAATATCCAATCTGGTTGCTTAAAAGGCAATTGTAAAAATGGAGAAGGAATATATGCTTATGCTGATGGAAGCAAATATGAAGGCCAATTTGTCAGCGGCCAAATAGATGGATATGGAACATTCTTTTTCGTAAACGGAGATAAATATGTTGGAGGCTTCAAAAATGGCCATTCGCATGGAAAGGGCACTTTTTTCAATATTGATGGAACAAAAGTATCTGGTGATTGGGAAAAAGGAGAATATTTAGGAAACCCTGTCATCCAATCTGGTAGTGAAGGATGTGTTGAAGGTGATTGTGATAACGGAAGCGGAACTTATGTTTTTGAAGGTGGCGAAGCAAAATATGTGGGTTCTTTCAAAAATGATATGGCTCATGGAAAAGGGGTTATTTACTACTCCAATGGAGAGAAATACTCTGGTTCTTGGGCTTATGATAGTTTCTTCGGATACGGAACTTTGTATAGATTGGATGGTGCCCAAGTTGAAGGCTGGTGGATTAAAGGAAATTATATGGGCTTGGATAAGCCTGGAGATTTTGATGAAATTTTAGCTTCAACCGGAGGCGCACCTGAAGAGGATATTATTGAAGAGATTGTAGAAGAGCACGTGAAGGAATTATCCCCTTCCGAACTTCAAGCAGCAATTCGCGAGAAAGCTGGTTTCAAAGTATATGCTGTAGTAGTTGGAATTGCTTCTTATAATCACATGCCGGCATTAAGATATACAAAAGATGATGCCTATGAAATGGGTATGTTCTTAAAAAGCCCAGCAGGCGGAGCTTTACCAGATGATCAGATTAGGTTGTTGATAGATGAGCAAGCAACAAAAGGTAATATCATCAGAACAATGAAAGAAATATTTGGCAAAGCGGGGCCGAATGATTTAGTAATGCTTTACTTCAGCGGTCATGGATTGAAAGGTTCATTTTTACCTATCAACTATGATGGTTTTAATAATAAACTGCCCCATGATGAAATAAACAAAATCATGGCTGAATCTAATGCAAAATTCAAGTTGTGTATTGCTGATGCCTGCCACTCAGGAAGTTTATTCGCTGCGAGAAGTGCTTCTGAATTAGCAACTTTAGAAACGTATTATGAGACCCTTGGGCAAGCAGAAGCAGGCACTGCTCTTTTGATGTCTTCTAAGTCTGACGAAACTTCACTTGAATCGAGTGGATTGAGACAAGGTGTATTTAGCCATTATTTGATTAGAGGGTTGAAAGGGGAAGCTGATGCAAATACCAATAGTATTGTATCTATTCAGGAACTCTTTGACTTTATTAATAAAGGCGTTAAAGAATATACTGGAAATCGGCAAACACCAATTATTAAGGGAGATTATGACCCGTCCATGACGGTTGCAGTAACTTTGAAATAATACTTGGTCCAACGCCAAAATAAAAATGCCGAGTCTTCTCTGAAGATTCGGCATTTTTATTTTAAACCTCCTTATATTTTTTCTGTTTTGAAATTAATGTTTTTCTTTTGCCGCAACTTAAATTCAAAATCTATTCTTATGAAAAAATATATAATGATTGCCCTTATGGGAGGAATGATTTGGGCATGTGGGGGCGACGATACTTCCAACAACTCCTCTTCTTCTTCTTCAAATAGTTCATCTTCTTCAAAAAAAGTAGATGGCAAAAAAATATTCAAAACCTACTGTGTTGCTTGTCATGGCCTATATGGAGACATGGAAGTAAACGGTGCCAAAGACTTGAATCTTTCCGTTTTGGCGTTGGAACAAAGGATAACAATAATTACCAATGGGAAGAACCTAATGACTCCATTCAAAGGCGTTTTGACGGAAGCGCAAATCGAGGCTGTTGCCCAATACACTATCGATAACTTTAATAAGAAATAGAAAAGCAACTTTACTTTTCTATTTCAAATTTATAGTACAGTTTTTCAAAAATTGGAACATCATCTGTTCCGGGTTCTATTTGATCCAAGATAATTTCAATATCTATTAGTTCGCCATAATCTTTTTCAGAACTATCAAAAGTTGCTTTTAGCACCCCACCCTCGCCTGGTTTATAGATTTTTCCACGGATGTCATCTTGGTTTGTTGTTGTACATTCGCAAGCAGTGATAATGGAAATACTTAGATCGGCATCGCCTTTATTTACAAATGGAAAAACCAATTGTCGTTTCTCCCCTTTTTTCACTGTTCCGAGGTCAAATTCTCTTTGTTCAAAATGCATGATTGGCGCACCTTTCAATTCCTTTTTCCCGTGAAGGGAAGAATATTCATGAATCTCAGTTATCTTTTTTTGAGTATGACAACCAGCCGAAAGTAAGAAAGTAGTGACAATAACGAATAAGTATTTTTTCATTCTTGATATAATTAAATCATAAAAAATGGGCAATCATAAAAACGCAAAATGCCATTTCGTGTTTTCAACGAAATGGCATTTTGAAAATCATTAAGAAAGCGTTTATTCTGAAATGATTAATTCCTTCTTCTACGTTTACGTTTTTTACGCTTCGGCCGTTGTGGAGCAGGTTTTTCTTGCACCTTTGGTTCTTCCACCTTCAAGCGCTTTTCAGTCTTTTTAATTTCGATTGAAGTAGGACCAGAAATAATTTTAAACTCAGTACGACGGTTAAACCTATGTTCTTCATCCGAGCATTTGATAGCGTTGGTACATCTATTTAAAATTTGAGTTTCACCATATCCTCTAGCTTGAATTCTTTCGCCCACGATGTTTCTGGCAACGAGCCAAGCTTTAGCAGATTCGGCACGTCGCTGAGATAAATCCATATTGTAGGCATCTCGCCCGCGTGAATCTGTGTGGGAAGATAATTCAACCACCATATCAGGGTATTGAGTCATCCATTCAAAAATCTGGCTTAAATCAATTTCTGCATCCGGAAGAATTTTATCATCATCATAATCATAATAGATATTATTCATTCGGATAGGTTCGTTCAATGAAATTTCTACCGTTTCATATTCTGGCTCTTTTGGCATCGGCTTCAATCGAAGTCTCCTTTCTATCTTCTTAGACTCAGTCAATCCAACCGTATTAATATATTCAGACGTATCTGGATAAAATCCATTAGCCATCGCGATTACGATATATGACCTTTCCAATAATAATGGAAAATTGTAAGCATTTCCGGAAGGATCTGATTGCTCATCAACTGGAACAAGTTGGCCGTCTTTTCTTTCAAAAAGTTGAACATTGGCTCCCAATAATGGCTCTTTGGTCTCACCGTTAAAAGTTCCAACTAAAGCATCTACATTAATTTTACTTATTCCGAACTCATAGATATCATCACAACAAGTTTTGCCATGCGTAGATTTTGTCCCTTCCCGATTACTTAGAATGGTTCCATTATATCCTTCTTGGTCAATCGTAAAATAGGTATCATCCCATCGAGAATTGTAACCAACACCCATATTTTTAGGCTCACTCCATATTGATCCATTCCAGACGGTATTAAAGATATCCATACCTCCAATACCTGGGTGACCCGTTGAAGAAAAGTACAAAGTACCATCTCTATAAAAAGGTGTTACTTCATCAGCTGTGGTATTGATTTTTGGGCCCATGTTTACAGGATCACCGTAGATTCCATTTCCTTTATGGGTGGCATACCAAAGATCCATACCTCCTTCTCCGCCATCCATATCCGAAACAAAAAAGAGAACTTCTTTGTTGAAAAGTTCGCCTATTGCTGGATGCTTTGCAATCCATGGGCCATTGGCTCCTCCTAATTCATTTGCAGCGCCAAACATTCCATCACCAGTGGCATCTGCATAAAATATTTTACTTTCAGATACTTCGTTGCCTGTGATTAATTGACGAGTGAAATACATCCGTTGTCCATCTTTCGTAAAAGTGACATTCCCAGTATGAAAACCAGGTCTATTGATTTTTTCACCCAATGCTTGAGGCTTCCCCCATTTATCATCCTTCTTGGTTGATTTGAAAATTTTAGCGTGATAGTCCTGATCTTCTCCATCCAGAATTATTACATCATTTCTATCGAAAGTTGTAAAATACATGGTGTTGCCATCATCTTGAATGATAGCAGAATACTCCGAAAAAGACGTATTAACTTTTGTTCCAGCCGTTTTTATTTCCAAACGAGGAACTGGTCTGGCAATCTTTGCATACTCAGCACCATTCAACTCGTACTCCGCCAACTCTTTTAAAGTTTGATCAGTTGTTTTAGAAATAACTTCCTGAAGTTTAGCAATCGCCTCATCGTACTTGCCATTTATTTTTAAAACACGAGCATATTTGAAACTCGTTTCAGGAGCTACCTCGATGGCTTTACCTCTACGTTTTCTATATAATCGTTGATAATACGATTCTGCCTTTTTATAATCACGAAGTTTATAATGTTGGTCGGCGATATCAGGAATCAAAGCTTTATCCTTTCGCTCATCATAAGCCTCTTTGTAATATTTCAATGCATTATAATAATCATTACTTGCCACTGCTTCACCTGCCAAATCTAACTTCGTTCCATAAGTTGATGCAGAAATTGGTTGGCCAATTGCAGTCGCACAAATACCCAAAAAGAAAATGATTGAAAATATATGTTTCATGTACTCTTTTTAATTTAAAAACTAAGATTTAAGGGATTTTGAATTTTACAGCCTTGGACAAAGGATAGCTGGCTTGATGTCTGGTTTCTTGAATATTTTTCCAATATAAGAAACCCCTATTTCTAAAGCCCCACCTGTACTCCCAGCAAGCTCTGAAACGGTAAGATCATACGCAAGTGTTGTTCTTAAATTGTCTCTAATGTCAACTCCTAATAAAAATTCAACTGCATCGTTGTTAGTCATTCTGTAACCTATACCAGGTCGTAAAGTATAATCTTTATTAAATTTATATCCTCCGTAAGCTTGCAATGAAACTTCACTTGCACCAGCTTTTGTTTGATAAAAGAACTGTGGAGTTAAAGACCATTTTTCTGTCATTCCAATTCCAAACTGACCGTGTAATTGAAGAAGAAGTGGATTTTCAAAGCCTATCCCACCAACTCCACCACCGCCGCCAGACGTCCCAGATGCTGATAAAACTTCAACTCGTGGAGTAGATAAATAACCACCCGAGGCGCCTAAAGAAACATTCATTCTTTTATTAAGCAGTGATTTGAACAACACACCGACTTTATAATCTTGAAATGGATCTCCAGCATCAGCAAGCATATTGAATTCAGTAACATCTTG
Source organism: uncultured Saprospiraceae bacterium (assembly GCA_937924495.1). GTDB lineage: Bacteria > Bacteroidota > Bacteroidia > Chitinophagales > Saprospiraceae > JAGQWW01. Next base: position 801 of record CALDSS010000093.1, on the reverse strand, counting down.
GGCAACCACATCGCTAGGATTCTGTACTGTAAAATCATAACTACCTTGTCCCCATTGAAAACCTAAAGTAAGAACTGAGGTTTGTTTTTTATTTAAACCTAAATGATAAGCGGCTGATATTTTTGTAGCAGAGTATCCCAAATCAAACGTACCTGCCTTATCTGAAAAAAACATCAATCCAATTCCAACCCAATCATTTTTCCTAAGTCCACGAATGATTGGAGCATCAATAAAAGCGGTTGGTGTGGTAAAATTACCCTGGCTACCTTCAAACCCAAACCATTGGTCTCTGTAAACACCGCCCACCCTAAAACTACCAAGATAGGAACCTGAAAAAGCAGGGTTGACCGTTAAAGGAGCCATATCCCAAGTGGTAAAGTGAATGTCTTGAGCCTGAATGTAATTTCCAATTCCAATAACGAAAATGAAAGTGGCAAGTAAGTTTCTAAGTCTCATATAAATTTTTATGGTTTTTAGAATGATACGTTATCCTCGAAAAACGATGCGGAAAGATAGGTCTTTTTGTAAAAAATCTGCTTTTTAGGTATTAGGATTTACGTTAATGTTTAAAGAAACGGTAGGCGAATGACCGATAACGGCCTCTTGGCTGATGGAATACTAAAAACGGCCAACAAAAATGAATTTGTTGACCGTTTTTAACGGTTAGGTTCACACAACTGTGTCACTTATTAAAAAATAATATATAAAATCAATATTTTTTTCCAGAAAGCCCTCAAAAAAGAGGGGCTTTTTGGAGAAAAATTAGGAGCGGGCTTTTCCGTCTTTATTTTCTCCTAAGTC
>CALDSS010000092.1 GCA_937924495.1 uncultured Saprospiraceae bacterium | reverse complement strand
AAAAAAGAAAAGACGGTCTATCCACAGACCGTCTTTACCGAAATTGAGAAAGCAAAAGAGAATCATTAATCCAACGAAACCGAATTAATTAGTACCCTTTATTCTTCATTTGTGAAAAATCAATTCCACAAAAAATATCTTAAAATGGAGCCTCGGCTACAAAACTCATCAAGTCTTTGCCGTTGCAAAGGCTTAACGATCTTTTTAGCCCCTTCAACTAAATTAGAAGCCGAAGCTCCGGTGACAACTACCCCACTGTCACCTTTATCATCAAGCGAGAATACACTCGCACGGATTGTCTAAATGATTGATTATCAGGGAATTAAACAAACTTGTTGAAATACCAAAAATTGAAATTACGAACGAATAAGTGGATCTTATTCTTTGCGAAGTGCCGCGAATAGCAGCATCTGGAAACTCTCTCATGGGACTCTAAAATTTAAAATTAGGTAATAGAAAATATCAAAGCAATTAGCATTGATAAATGGAACCAATCTTAATAATTAGAGAATTAAAAACAGTAGAAGAGAGATCTTCTGGATAAGAATAGTAAATCGGTTTAATACAATCGTTCATGGGAATAAATGTTTTTGGGAAAACAATTATAAGTTTTTGGATGGGGCAAAGTTATGGGCACTTTTAAATAAATCTATACCTGTAAATGGGTATTTGTGAAATTTAAATAATTATAAATTGATTTCATGCTCTATAATTTCATTAAATAAATTCAAAACTAAATCTTTGAATTTTAGTAAAATCTTGAATAGAGAACGAGATTGTGATAACGTGAGAGATTGGCTTCTCGAACTCCCGAAATCCCGAAATCTCGAACTCCCGAATTCCCAAACTCTCGAAATCCAAAAAAATAATATGTCAAAATACGAAACCATAATCGGTTTAGAAATACATGTTCAGCTAAGCACAAAAAGCAAAGCTTTTGCATCTGATGATGTGAAGTTTGGAGGGGCACCCAATACACAGACGGGTGTCATTTCATTGGCACATCCTGGCACTTTACCAAAATTGAATAAGAAGCAATTGGAGTATGCCATTCGATTGGGTTTGGCGATTGACTCTAAAATAAATCCTAAAAACTATTTCGATAGAAAAAATTACAACTACCCTGATTTACCGAAAGGATATCAAATCACACAAGACAAGGAGCCGATTTGCATTGGCGGTGAAATTCCAATTTATGTAAAAGGTGAATGGAAAAAAATCCGAATCCATCATATTCATATCGAAGAAGATGCAGGAAAATCCATTCATGATCAAAACCCAAATTTCTCTTTGGTAGATTTGAATAGAGCAGGCACACCTCTTTTGGAAATTGTAACCGAACCCGATTTGCGTTCAGCCGATGAGGTGGAGGCATTGATGGGAGGCATGCGCCAATTAGCACGGTATTTAGATATAAGCGATGGAAATATGCAAGAAGGATCCCTCCGTTGTGATGTCAATATTTCGATTCGTCCTTTCGGACAAGAGGAGTTTGGAAATCGATGTGAAGTCAAGAATTTAAACTCCATGAAATTTGCCAGAAAGGCCATTCAATATGAAGTGAATCGACAAATTAAATTGACGGAAAGTGGAGGAGAAGTTCAACAACAGACCCTAAATTTTGACCCAGCCACAGGCAAAACTTCCACTTTAAGAACCAAAGAGAATGCAAACGATTATCGATATTTTCCCGATCCTGATTTGCCGCCCGTTGTGGTAAATAAAGAAATTTTGGAAAAGCAAAAAGCTAAACTTCCAGTTTTGCCGTGGGAAGCATTTGAGGTCTTTTCAAAAAAATATCAGCTTTCAGATGATAAAGCCATTCAACTAATTTCTGAAAAATCCACTGCTGAATTCTCCTTAAATTTAATGGAAAAAGGAAACTCAAATAAAGCGATTTCCAACCTAATTATTCAAAAATTAAAACCTTGGAGTCAAGAAAATTCTTGTTCCATTTCTGAGTTGCCAATTTCTGAAAATCAACTTTTAGATTTTATTGAATTGATTGATAATCAATTAGTTAGCAATTCAATTGCTTATGAAAGATTATTTCCATTACTACTCGAAAATCCGAAAACACCCGTCAAAGAATTAGCAGAAAGGAATGACTTGATTCAATCTTCAGATACTGGAGAATTAGAAAAATTGATAGACGAAATCATAGCCCAAAATCAAGGTAAGGTAAAAGCCTACCAAAACGGGAAAAAAGGATTACTTGGCTTTTTTATGGGACAGTTGATGCGCGCCTCAAAAGGACAAGCTGACCCGAAAGTGGCGAATAAATTGATGATTGAAAAGTTAGGTTGATAGAAATGTAGCAGTAATGAAGTAATCCAAAATTCTCGATTAACTTAATCAACTAATCAACTAATCAACTAATCAACTAATCAACTTTTTTCCTTTTCAAATACCCTTTCAAATAATCCCCCAAGTCAGCCGCATCTGTAAACTCATCCTCAATTTTATAAATCAAGTGTGCATGCTTATAAAAAGGAAGTCGATCCGCTAATTTCCCTAAAATATAATTTCTAAGATTGGTTTGCTTTTTCAGTAAAGGGCGAGTTTCAATTTCGCTACTTAGTCGCTTTTCAAGAATATCAACTGTTGGGTCAAAAAAAACAACCAACCCATTTTTCCGCATTTTATCAATATTGTTTTGGTGGCAAGGAGTGCCTCCACCTGTTGCAATGATGACCTTTTCTAAATTAAAAGTTTCTTTCAGGGCGATAGATTCGATCATCCTGAAAGTAGATTCACCTTTGGTCTCAAAAATTTCAGGAATGCTTTGCCCAGCTTTCTTTACGATGTAATCATCTAAATCGAGAAAATGGATGCCCATCTGAAGCGCCAATTTGCGCCCCAGATAAGATTTACCCGAGCCCATAAACCCAATTAGATAAATTCTCAACTTTTCTTTGCTTGATGAAGGTGAAAAATTACTTTTGCAAGTCTTAGAGACTGGTTTGAAATTAGTCGTGAAATTTGTTTGG
>CALDSS010000091.1 GCA_937924495.1 uncultured Saprospiraceae bacterium | reverse complement strand
CTACTTTTTCCTCACCCCTTCCAATAAAAAATCAAGATCGACATTATTCTTAATCAACTCAATTGCACGTGCCGCTTTCCACGGAGTTCTGGTGTTAATTTTTACTTCAATTCGATTGATTTTTACCATAGAGCCCAAGGTGTCGAGGGCAGTAGAAACAACGGGTATTTTGTTTTCGCGGATATATTCTCCACACAATGGATCAGTGTCAATGTTAAACTCATGGCGACCATCACCAGTAATGATAATTCCTGAAAGTGGAGAAACGGCTAAGTTCTTTTCCTCGGCAATGTTTCTGATTTTTTGAACAGCTTTTGGTAAACGTTTTTTACTTGCTACCAGCAAAATGTTCTTCTCCCCATCAATTTCAGATTCATCATTTTCGACCAAAGAACCAGCCATGAAATCTTCTACTCGATTATCCAATTTGTCAATGTTGGCAATCGCATAGCCACGCACTGCTCGATTGATGGTTTCCATAATGGGGTTGGAAAGAGATTTGTCATAGGGCAAAATACCTAAAAGAGGAATGTTCCATTCTTCCAGTTTCTTGCCGACATAGCTTCTGACCTTCTCAATTTTTTCAGGTAAAACTTTATTGACAATGACGCCAATCAGTGGCACTTTATTTTCCCTGAAAAGGGCAGTGGTCATATTCAATTCATCGATGGTACTTCCGATTCCACCTTCCACTATCATGATAACGCCTGCGTCAGCAATTTTGGCAACTTCGGCATTTGAAAGATTTACAACACTACCCACACCTGGATGACCAGTTCCTTCATAGACCACAATATCATGAGCTCTTTCCAGTCGCGCACAAGCGGACATGATTCTTTGCCTAAAAGCAAAATCATTGGGTGCATCTAAGAAAGCAGAGGTCGCACCTGAACCCAAAATTACTGGGCTGTGCAACATCTCATCTAATTCAAATCCCATCACTTTAGAAAAAAGTAAGGCATCTTTATCCACTTTCAAATCTCCCAAGTCCACAAACTTTTGACCGACAGGTTTGCAGTATCCCACATTCGCTCCTGCTTGTTGGAGGGCAGCAGTGAGTCCGAGTGTACAAGTGGTTTTTCCAACATGTTGGCTGGTAGCAGCTACGTATATCTTTTTTATCACGAGTAGAATTTAGTTGATTGAGTTAATTAAGTTGAATTAGTTGATTGGTTGGTGGTGGAAAATTATGATGGAGTTAGGTAGTAAGTTTTGTCAAAAATTCAAAAAGGTTCTTCAAATAATATTCTGCCAAACTCAGGAGTTGACGGGAAGTCACCGCCTGAGAAGGTGAAAATGTTAAAGAATAATTCAAAGTCTTAAGTTGACTAAGTTTCTCAATCAACTCAATTAACTTAGTCAACTTAATTTCTTTCTTCTGCACTCAAACGACCTTCAATGGCTTTGATACGCGAAAAAGTAAAGTCCTGATTCGCTTCAAAACCGTGGCCATAAATTATTTCTCCTGGTCGTCTGATGACCACAAATTTATTAGTATAAACTTTTTGTGAATTTTCATCCCAAATAAGTTCTTCCGTTTCGAGGCGCTCTTTGGTATGACTTTCCCACACGACGCTGTCTCTCACTATCATGATACCTTTTTTCTCATAACGACTGCCTTCTCTTGCAGTAAGCCAACTATCAATTTTTCCATATTTATCATAAAAATTGACTTTCAAACCATCTGGAAATTCTTCGTGCGGATCTATCTTTTCGACATATCGCTCAAGGGTAGGGCTTTCTACTTTTACTTTTACAATAGCAGAGTCACTGTACAAAATCGTCACCTCTTTCGCTACTTCCTTTTGAGTATCTTCTTCTGAAAATAGACGATTGATCTCTGCCAAATCATTTTCGCAAGAAAAAATGAATGGAGCAATGAGCAAAATTATAATCCAACGCAAAGACGCAAAGACGCAAGGAAAACTAAACCCTCTGCGTCTTTGCGTCTCCGCGTTCATCAATTTCTTTTTTGGAATCATCATCTAAACAAACTTACATCACCTTCATAAAGAATGACAACATTGTCAACGTATAAGACTTCACAGAAAAAGGTATAAACACCCGTATCCATTCCGTCAGTATTAAAAGCGCCATCCCATCCTTCAGATTCTACTCCCGGAGGGAAATTTTCATTGAGGAAAAGCATATTGCCCCATCGGTCAAACACAGCCAAGCGTTGAATCTCTACGACTTGTTTTCCACCAAAACCAGTAAAAAAATCATTGATGCCATCGTTGTTGGGAGAGAAGGCGCTTGGTATGAAAAACGGACGAACAATCTCCACATTAACTAAAACCGAATCGACAGAAGAACAGCCCGCATTGCTTTGTGCACGGATGACATAATTGGTCGTTCCTGGAGGCAAAACTGTTGGTTCTAAACAATCAAAACAACTCATACCTTGAATGGTATCCCATTGAAAAGTAAAAGGTGGATTTCCTGTGATAGTTGCACTTAAATTGGTTTCACAACCCAGTTGAGTATTTTGATCCGCTCCTGCATCCACTTCAAAGGGTGGGGCAGGGTTGATGGTCACTTCCACCGAGTCACGGCATCCTTTTATGTCCTGAATCCAAGTCGAATATACTCCGGGTTCGAGTAGATTAAAGGAAGTGATGGGGTTGAAGTCAGTACCATTCGAGCTAAACTCATACTCAGGACTTCCTCCCGTTCCACTTATATTGAAAAAACCAGTGTTGAGCCCTGGGCAAGCAGGATCAATTTGATTATCAACGTTTATTTGAAGATTATTAGCTGGGTCGCAGCAAGGTTCTATAAAAATGGAGCGGATTTCAGTTTTGGAGCAACCTGCATCTGTCTGTATTCTAAGGACGATGTTTTTTGTGCCAAAAGACTCGTACCGAATATCATGCGGGCCTTCCGTGTCGGCAGTGTTCATACTTGCACCACGTCCAAAGTTCCATTCAAAAGAAGTAATGTCTCCAATGCCAGAAGTTGAGTTGTTTATAAACGTTACCTCATCAATATCGCATTGATTATCCAATTCTGGGTCAATAATGAAATCAATATCAGGGCCAACGAAAGTTCCTGTTCCGCCAAAAGTGACTGCAAATCCATCGTCTGAATTACTGAAGTTCATAACGATGAGCGCATAAGCTTTTCCAGCTTCCATTTGAAGTGGTCGGATGAAATTATTATCACCTCCATCACATCCACAGTTTTCGTGATCATCCGCTTCTCCTGAGCGAAGCCCCGTGGGGCCATGACATCGAATCCAATCTGCGGAAGGTGCATTTTGGATGGCACCAGAAGCCATACAAAGTAATGGTGTTTTGCCAGAGCAATCATCTACTCCATTGGGCAATTCATAGACCCAAAAATCGAGGTCATCTACTGGATTGAGCGGCGTAAGTGTAAAAGTCAAAGAGCCAGGATCATCACAAATCCATTTATACCAAGCAGATTGAAATTCATCATATTCGCAGTTGCCTCCTGTTCCTGCCCCACAAGGCAATCCATCACTTACAATTTCGTTTAAAACATTTCCAGCCGTTTCTAAAAAAGGAACAATGAAAGGTGTTTTGTCACACAACAAAACGCCCGGTTCACAATCTGAAATAGGGTCTGGAACCAAATCAAAACTGGTGATACACAATTGGAAAGTTTCGCCACTCGAAACGCCTCTCGAAGATACTCGAATGAAATAATTTTCACCTACATTAACTTCTGCGTTGGTGGTCACTACATTGCTTCCGCCTACTCGAGCATTACATGCGATTTCGGTTAAGTTGCCACAATTGCCACTATAAACCGCAATAGAAACTTGATTGGCTGCAAAATTACCACCCGTGAAAATGTCGGTAGCTCCCACAAAACGAATACTCACACCGGGTCTTTCTCCCTGAAAAACGAACCAAACATCATTGCCCGTACCACCCCAACAACTTGGTGTTGCTTGAGCAGATTCAGTTGCTCCTGAAAAAGAATATTCTCCAACTCCAGAACAAAAATCACCTACATTGGAAAGTAAGGATGCTCCACTGCATTCATCATTGGCCACTTGCCCTGAAAGAATGGTTAGTGAAAAACTCGAAATCAATAGTAAAATAAAATGCCTCATGCCTTTTAATTTATTTCGTTCTTACACGCAGGTTTTGTCTAAGAACCATTTATCTTGAAACGCGAAAATAAGCCGTCGTGTTGGTAACCTCCTTGTCAATAAGTAGAAATAACGGTTTCGCAACATACTTTCTCTTCAACAAATAAGAGATTTATTGCCAAACAAAATATAAAAATTCTGATTTTTAGAATTTTGGATACTTTTAAGGCGTCAATTGTAATACGAAAATGTTTAACCTGCCTAATCTGCTGACACTTATCAACCTCTTTTCTGGGGGCTGTGCTATCGTTTGTCTCAACAACGGACAATATAAAGAGGCCGTTTATTGGCTAATCGCTTCTGGTATTGCAGATTTTGGTGATGGCTTAGTCGCCCGAGCGATGAATATCAGTTCACCGATTGGGAAGCAATTAGACTCTTTGGCGGATATGGTTTCATTTGGCTTGGCTCCGGGGATGATGTTTTATCAAATGCTTTCTGAGCATTTTTCTAAAGCTACTTTTTGGGGAGTAAATCTTTACGCTGCGCTTGCTTTTGTATTGACCTGTTTCGCTTGTTTGCGCTTAGCGAAATTCAATTTGGATACGCGTCAGTCTGATTCGTTTATCGGTTTGGCCACGCCTGCCATGACGCTATTTGTCGGAGGTGTATTATTGATTTTTAATGATAATGCTTTCGGAATGGCTGCTCAAATAGCTCAACCCCTTGTGCTTTACCCAATGATTGCTATTTTGAGTTATCTGATGATTTCAGAGATTCCAATGTTTAGTTTTAAATTGAAAAATGCAGGATGGAAAGGGAATGAATTGCGATTCTCCTTTTTGATTTTAGCTATTTTGCAGTTTATCTTTTTGGGATGGGCAGGGCTTTGTACGGTGGTGATTACTTACGTAGGTTTTTCGATTTTTGAAAATATGCGGAAGGCATGAGGCTTTTAATAAATTGAGAATTGAGAGGGGAGAATTGAGAATTCTTGAGTGGATTTCTGCATTCTCAATTTTCCATTCTCCATTTGAAAGTTGCATCACAACTTGAATCATATACTCTTAATTTTCCCTCCATCGACAGGAATCGAAGCACCCGTAATGTAAGAAGCTGCCGGACTCGCTACAAAAGCAATCACACTTCCAATCTCCTCAGGCGTAGCAAATCTGCCAAAAGGAATTTCATTTATCATTTTTGTTTTTTCAGTTTCAAAACTGGAATTATTGGCTTTTGCTCGATAGTTGAGTATCTCATCAATTCGCTCTGTAGAAGTGGTGCCGGGTAGAATGTTGTTTACGGTGATGCCTGTTGAAGCCAATTCTTTTGAAAGTGTTTTGGCCCAACTCGCCATCGCTCCTCGTGTTACATTCGAAACACCTAAGCCTTCAATCGGCTGTCGAACAGAGGTCGAAACGATATTGATGATACGCCCATAATTATCGGCAACCATTCCTGATTTCAACCATCCAACAAGTGCATGACTAATCAGAATATGATTATGAAACGCATTTTGAAACGCTTCTGCTTTGGCGTCTTGAATTTTACCACCGGAAGGTCCACCCGTATTGTTGATGAGGATATGAATATTTTTCTCCGAAAGGAGCGTATCAATTTTTGATTTTAAAACCTCAATTCCTTCTGAAAAATCAGCTTGGACGTAATCGTGCTTTTGTCCTTTTGAGGTATCCAATGATTTAGAAACTGCTTCTAACTTTTCTTGATTTCTGGCGAGTAGCGTCAGGTTTGCTCCCAATTTCGCCAACTCAATGGCAGTGGCTTCTCCCAGTCCTTTTGAGCCGCCGCAGACGAGGGCGTTTTTGTTAGTTAGATTTAAATTCATATCATTTGTTTTTTACTCGTTCGTGGCACGACTCCAGTCGTCCCACGAATTTTGCCTAAATTTCCTATTGAAACTGAAAGTAGTAGATATCTGCTAAATTTTATTCGTGGGACGATTTTAATCGTGCCACGAGGCATTCTCTGCTTCATAACAGGAGCGACTTTCTATGAGCGACTTAGTGGAACGCGGATGAACATAGATTTTCGCGAATTTTTCACAGAGCGATTTATTTGGACACGGATTGAACGGATAATAAAGGATTTAAACGGATTTCAATGAAAAGCTTATTCAATGTCAATCTTCGATTTGTTAAGTTAGATTCAATCTAATCCTGAAAATTCTTTACTCCTAAGAATCCTGATTCAGACAAATAGAAACACAGAGCGACGTGTACATTTATCATAATTTCTCTGCGTCTTTGTGCCTCTGCGTTCATCAAAACAAAATCGGCACCACAAAGTAAAACAACCCAATCAGCACCAATACCGAAATCACATTTAATATAACGCCCACCTTTACCATCTCTGCCACTTTGATATGACCGCTGGCAAAAACAATCGCATTGGGCGGCGTAGCCATCGGCAACATAAAGGCACAACTTGAGGCCAATGTCACTGGAATCACAACATGCAAAATCGGAACTCCCAAGCCAATAGCAATAGCAGCTACTAAAGGAACGAGGATAGTTACCAAAGCCACATTGCTCATTAGTTCTGTCATGAACAACATTACAAAAATAAGAACAGACGCAATCAATAAAATAGACCAGCCCTCTTTCGAGGAAATGAACTGACCCAAGAGGTCAATCAACCCAGCCGCTTTGAGCCCACCTGCCAAGGCCAATCCGCCACCAAAAAGAATAAGTATGCCCCACGGAAGGTTTTTTGTGTCTTCCCACTGCAGTGGAAATTCACCTTTTTTGAAATTGAGGGGTAAAATGAAAAGTGATAAGGCACCAATCATACTGATGGTGGTATCCGTCAAGTTTAAATCAGGAAAGAACGCATTAATCTGACTTCGAAGAATCCATGCCAGCGCTGTGCAGAAGAAAACAGTAGCCACAACTTTCTCTCCACGACTCATTTTTCCAAGTTTATCCAATTCTGTTTGAATGACTGCGCCAGAAGTTTTTAACTCTCCCAGATTGTTGGGGTAAACGACTTTTACCAAAAAGAAATAGCAAACAAAAAGCATCAGTAAGGCAAAAGGAATCCCCATTTTCATCCATTGGAAAAAGCCAATTTCTATATCGAATTGACTGTTCATGATGCCAAGCATTACGGAGTTGGGAGGAGTGCCCACGAGGGTAGCAGTACCTCCAACATTTGCTGCAAAGGCAATTCCTAACATAATGGAAAGGGCAAAATTTTGATCATTTTTGGTGAATCCGTCCGCATCATCAATCAAAAGTCCAATTACAGAAAGGGCAATCGGAAGCATGACTACCGTACTGGCTGTATTCGAAATCCACATACTCATGAGCCAAGTGGAAAGCATGAAGCCAAAGATGACGCCATCTGCTTTGGTGCCCGTCAGTTTTAAAATAGAAAGGGCAATTCTGCGATGTAGATTGACTTTTTCGAGCGCGAGTGCGATGATGAATCCACCAAAAAATAAATAAACAATCGGACTGGAGTAATTGGCTGCCACTGTTTTGATGTCCATGATTCCTATCAAAGGAAAAATAGTCAATGGAATGAGCGCGGTGACAGAAATCGAAACCGTTTCTGAGATCCACCAAATAATCATCCAAGCTGCAACTGCAATAACTTTTTGGGCGAGTGGATTGATAATCTCAATCGGAAAAAAGAGAATCGTCAAAAATGCTATTAACCCACCGATGAAACCAATCGATTTTATATTTTGCATAGCCGCTAAAGTAAAAAGCCCATTTCACTTTTCAGCGAAATGGGCTTTTTATCAAAATTATCTTTTCGGAAAATTTATTTCTTTATTTGAAGATATGCTTCTATTCCTTTTCCTTTTAATTCGTCAACCAAGGCTTTGGCATCTGCTCTTGAGTCAAACCTGCCAGCAAGGGCTGTAGCATATTTCCCAGCGTTAAATTTGCCGATAGCAGCATCAGCATAACCCATGCTTTGAAGTTTTCTAACGAAATTTTCTGCATTTATCATTTGCTGAAACGAACCTGCAACAACTAAATAATCTCCGCCAGCATCTCCACCTGATGGCGAAGTATTGAATTTTGGCTCATCGTCAGATGCTCCATCATCAGTATTTTTTCCTGTGGTGTATCCGTCATCAGCACTTGAGTCATCGCCATCGTCGCCCGACTCACCATCCAAATCATTACCCATAGCACCTTCACCTGCTGCATCCGCTTCTGTATCTACAACAGCAGGGTCTGAATCGTCGCCATCCTCTTCAGGCTCCATAGTGTCATCTGTGTAAATGTCTGAATCATCGAGATCAGAGCCATCTACACCATCAACGATGGAAGTAGGATCTGTCAGGATATTGTCCTCATTATTGAGCAGACTTGAGGTCTTAGCTAGCAAAAATAAGATAGCAGCGATACAAATAGTTACAACAGCAATAGTGAACCAGTCAAGACGTGACATATTAATTTTTTATAAGTGATTGAATTTCAGGGAGTTCTAAAATTTATACAAAGAAAAGGAATTTTTAAAAAACTATGAATAGTCCGTGAAAAACAATTTAAAAAATAGACTTTTGTGCCTCTTTTAAACTTAGTTGCGAAAATGGATTCTAAGAATCTCGTCATTGATATTGGCAATACCAGAACTAAAGCTGCTGTTTTCTCAGGAGCGGACATGGTACAAAAAATTTATTGTAATGATCCTGTTTCTGAAATTAAAAGCCTTGTAACCAACCATTCTATTGAAAAATCAATCTATTTAACAACTGGAAAAGTTTCTGACGCCTTTGGCAAATTTCTAAAAGAAGAATTATATGCCATTGAACTTACTCACAAAACACATGTGCCAGTAAAAAATCTATACGGGACACCTGAGACTTTGGGGAGAGACAGACTGGCAGCAGTAGTGGGCGCACAAGCATTTTTTCCAAACTCGAATTGCTTGGTCATTGATGCCGGAACCTGTATCACCTATGATTGGTTGACGAAAGAAGGGGAGTATTTGGGTGGAAATATTGCTCCAGGTATTACGATGCGATTGCAAGCAATGGATCATTTTACCGCCAAATTACCTTTAGTAGAAAAAGCCGATATTGATAATCCCATTGGAAAAAGCACTGAATTAGCTTTGAGAAATGGAGCATTGTGGGGAGCAGTACAAGAAGTTGACGGCTACATTCGTTGGGGAAGAAAGAATTTTAGCCAATTAAAAGTAATTTTTACGGGCGGCGACACTAATTTTTTTGTGAAACACCTTAAAAGAAGGATATTTGCGCGCCCAAATATCGTCCTCGCTGGGTTAAATAAAATATTAAGCATTAATGCATAGACATACTACTATCTACCTATTACTTATTTTTCTTATTCCTATTGCGCTCTGCGCTCAATTTGGGCAGCAAGAAAGAGTTAAAGATAATTCACCTTACTCTCGTTTGGGTTTAGGTGATTTGTTTAATCAAAACTTTGCCTCTATCCGATCGATGGGCAGACTCTCAGCAGCCTATAATGATCCGCTGCAAACCAATCTAATTAATCCAGCTTCTTTAGGTTTTTTGCAAGCAGCTTCCTTTGAGATAGGTATGTTCGCTGAGTATTCCAATTTGGAAGATGCCTCTAATAATGTTGATGTATGGAGTGGAAATTTGGGCTATTTATCCTTAGGATTTAATACCAAGAATCGCTTAAATCAAATTTTAGATAAAAAAGTCAATCCTTGGTCGTGGGGAATGAATTTTAGCCTCTCTCCATTCAGTGATGTCAACTACGGCGTTCAACTCAATTCAACAGCAGATGACGGCACTTTGGTTGTCAATCGATTCAATGGATCAGGTGGTACCAATCGCTTCATGTGGGGGAATGCTTTTCGATACAAGCAATTGAGTGTTGGTTTGAATTTAGGATACATTTTTGGAAAAATTGAGAATGAAAGAGTCTTAACCCTTTCCACTTCTCCTGCTTATGGTGTTGTCACAGAAAAAGCCACGAGTCTGAATGGTTTTAGTTGGAATATTGGTACGCAGTATAATGTTATTTTCAAAAAGAATACAGCAGAAGGGAAAGTGCCCAATGGCAAACGCCTAACTTTAGGTGCTTACGGAAACAGTGCTACAGGCCTAAATACCAACAGTAGTTTGCTGGAGTATCGTAGAAATAACACTTTTATTAATCTAGATACCATTACTAATCAGGTTGATATACGTCAGAAGGGACGGTTGCCTGCACAATTTGGAATAGGGGCAATGTTCTCTGAGGCTAACAAATGGAAGTTGGGGGCTAATCTAGTTACCACTCAATGGAGAAATTATTTCAATGATGGATTGGCCGACGGGCAAGACTTGAATAATACTTGGGAGTTTTCCTTAGGAGGAGAAATTACACCTGACTATAAATCATATAATAGTTATGCTAAAAAGATTCGATACAGAGCAGGAGCTTTTTTTGGAAAAGACCCAAGACTTAATTTATCAAACTATGGTGTAACATTTGGCTTCGGACTTCCGATCATATTACCAAGGCAGACAACTTCTTTTATGAATTTCAGTTTTGAGTTAGGAAGATTAGAAGATTTATCAGCCGATGCCTCAAGTAATCAAATAAAAGAAACTTACGTAAATCTAACCGCGGGTTTTTCATTAAATGATAACACTTGGTTTTATAAACGCAAGTTCAACTAACACCAATCACCTTATTTGAAAAGTCAAAATTTTTAAACAAAAAAAAATAACCAGAAGATGAAGAAACTACTTTTCTTAAGTGCGCTCTCAATTTTCTTTTCAGGATTTTTATACGGTCAGTGCGAGACATGGACCGGCAAACCTAATGAAGATGCTTTAACAGATGCACACACTGTTTACAGAGGTTTTATAAAAGAGAAAAATTTTGCAGGTGCCTACGAAAACTGGAAAGTCGTTTATGATGCTGCTCCAGCAGCAGACGGAAAACGTTCCTTCCATTATATTGATGGTGTTGAGATTTACTTAGATAAATTCAAAAATGCTACGGATGATGCTACCAAGAAAGAAGCATCAGCAATGATGATGAAATTATATGACCAATGGGCAGAATGTTATCCAAAAGAAGAGGCAGACATGCGTAGCCGCCAGGCATATAATATGTACTACTTCCTAAATACGCCCTACTCTGAAACAGTAGAAGTTATTGAAAAAGCGATGAAATTGGGTGGCGATAAAACCAGCTACAGTGTCATCGACCCATTGGCAAAAATCACTGTTTTCCAATTTGAGAAAGAGCAAATCGATGCAGCAGGAGCTCGTGATCGCTACAATAAATTAATCGCATTGTCTGAAGCAGGAGCTGCTAACGACAAAGATTACGGTCAATATTATGAGCAGTCAAAGCAAGCAGTAATATCTCATTTTGCACCGATTGAAAGAGCAATCTTCGATTGTGAATACTTCAAAAATAAATACATTGCTCAGTACAAAGCTGACCCTGACAATAAGGAGGTGTACAAAGAAGTATATAAGCAATTGAAAAGAGGGGGCTGTGATAAATCTGACCCATTGATTTATGAGATTTATTTGAAGGACAGTATTGCTACAATGGCAAACTTCAATGCAAATAATCCAGGCGTTGTTGCAAACAAAATGTACAAAAGTGGAGATTTTAACGGTGCATTGGCAAAATATCAAGAAGCTGCAAACGCAGAAACAAATCCATCTGATAAAGCCAGTTACCTTTTCTCTATGGCATCTATCAACTTCCGTAAGTTGAAAAAATATAGCGAAGCACGTCGTTTGGCAAGAGAAGCAGCTAAGTTGCGTCCAGATTGGGGTAAGCCTTATATGTTGATTGGAGACATGTATGCGTCTTCAAGTGGCTCTTGCGGTAAGACTCCTTTTGATAAAGGGTTGGCTGCTATCGCAGCAATTGATAAGTACAGAAAAGCAAAATCCGTTGACCCATCATTTGCGGATGAAGCCAGCAAAAAGATTGGAAGATACATGGCTTACCGCCCTGACCAGGAAGAGGCTTTCATGATGAAAGTAAAAGAAGGTCAAACCAAAACGGTTCCATGTTGGATTGGTGAGACTGTGACGGTTAGTTTTAAATAAACTGAATATGTGTAGTAGAGACAATTCATGAATCCGCTCTACCATCCCTCCAAACTTCCGAAGCTCGTTGCAGTTTCGGAAGTTTTTTATTTTAGCCAAAAATTATTCTTAAATGAAAAAGATACTGGTCATGTTAGCAATTAGTTGTTGGTTATTTTCAGGTTGCAAAACCTACAAACCCGATAGTCTTCCTTCAAAGCAATTGGTATTTGGAAGTGGTGGTGGCATGACTGGAGCAGTCAAAGAATATATTCTTTTGGAAAATGGTCAGCTTTTTACTCGAAATTCATTGACCGATAAAACAGAGGAACTTTCAAAGGTGAGCAAAAAAGAAGCGAAAGCTTTGTACAAAGAATATGAAGCAAGCATCAAAGAACTTGCTCATGATGAGCCCGGTAATTTGTATTATTTTTTAAATATGAAAAGTGATTCAACCAAGGAGCATAAATTGATTTGGAGTGGGCAAGGCGGTGCGCCAGATGCTGCAAAGACTTTTTATGATGCGTTGACAAAACTTGTAAAAAAAGAATAATTTTTTTTGGTTACGAATATCCATTTGAACGTCTAAAGTTTATATTTCTAAACTTATAAAATTCAAACATGGCTAACGGAAAGAAAATTCTTGACCTCCTATTGAACACTATCAACGACGTTCAACAAAAGAATCAAGCAAATCCAAGAGAGGAAACTGCTGATCCAAATGTTTTTGATTTATTGAAAAACAGATTGGCTAAGCTTGACCAAAAACAAAAAGCAAAAAGAGTTCAAAAAGGTAAATCACCTATCAGCTTTTTGGATAGAGTTAAAAACGAAATTGAAGGTGCTCGAAGAGACAATAAAAAAGATCCAAATCAAAAAACGGCTCCATCTTCAATTTTCGATAATATCATCAAAAAAATTGATCAGGGGCCAAAGCGACAAGCAAGTTCTGGATTAAGAAAAATTGTAGTTGATTATAATATTGATTTGAATGGTGTTCCAAGAAATATCATTCAGCAAGTACAAGCAAAGTATATCGAAGATAGAAAACGCTTTGATCAACAATATGCTCAAGCATTGAATGAATTGAGCCAGAAATATTAATCTTTTTCGAAAAGAAATAAAAAAAGGCCTTGAGTAGAAATTACTCAAGGCCTTTTCGATTTAAATATTTGAGAAGTTTAAATCACTTCTAAATTTTAAAATCAGCCATTTTAAAACCATTAGAAAACTTGACTTCTTTTGTAATGTACTCACCCATTTGTCCATACTTTCCTTCCTTATTTGGAGCATAAGCACGTCGTGTAGTAGCGACATAAATTCCATCAATTTTTTCATAGTCAAGTTCCATTCTAAGAATCGGCTTTTCGATTCCTAAAGCAGGAATAGAAAACATAAACTGATCGACCATGTGCGTTTTTGGATTGAAATAAAGGATATAAGCATCATTGACCTCTTTACCAACCTCTTGAGGATTGTATGCAAGGCTTATCTTATCGTAATTAATTCCATTTACTTCTTCTTGTCCCATATATTGGTGTGTAGTTCCTGGATCATTCAATTTATACATCATTGAAAACCAGAAAAAATTAGCGGAGCGTAAAAATTCAGTTCCACCAATCGCTTTAGGATCAGAAACCATTTTTCCAGCACATGAAATTTTTGCTTCACCTGCTACATAGGATTGTGTTGCGATACCGTCCATTCCTGGCAAAACATTCGCCTCGTGTTGGGTGTATTCTCCCCAAGATGCCTCTCCATCAAAAATATAGCGCTCCGTGGATAAATCAGTGCCTTTATTAAAATCATTATACACATAGGTGTATTGCACATCCTTTTTAGAAGCTAACTTTTCCCATCCGCCATTTACTTCGTAAAGTTTATTGATAAGGCTTTTGGATTTTGGATCTATGTCCGTGTTGTTAAATGAAAAAGCGGATAATAGTATAACCGCAAATACTGATAACGAAAGTGAAAAAACTGTTTGATTCATGATATTTTACTGTAATTTTTTTTGTGAAAAAGATATCTGATTAAAAAGTCACGGCTATCTAATTAGTTTACGTCAAGCAACAACCCTGTCCGAATAGCGACAAATGGAATTCACAAAAAAAAACTCAGATGAATCAGAAATATAATTTTACGATTTCTCATATTTTGAGAAAATCTCCAATAAAGGGTATTTCGAGACCCTTTTTTATACAGAAAAAGTAAGCTACTAAAATTTTTGTGCGAAAATTTTACTGATTATCAGTGAGTTATGAAATCATTTTTTAATAAAGTTTTAAAAAAGCTTGGAAAAAGTGAAGTGAGGGGCTACTTTTGCAGCCGCTTAGAAAAAAGCGGTATTTGAAGGTTTGAAAAATCCTTCATTTGAAATATAAAATTATTCATTCAAAATTAACGATAGTGAATACACTTAGTTATAAAACTCAGTCCGCGAAAAAAGAGGAAGTACAGCGTAAATGGTTCGTGGTGGATGCAGATGGTCAAGTGATTGGTCGTATGTCTTCACAGATTGCGCACATCCTACGCGGAAAGCATAAGCCATCTTTTACACCTCACGTAGATACTGGTGATTTTGTGATTGTAATCAATGCTGAAAAAGCAAGATTCACAGGAAGCAAAATGAAGCAAAAGGAATATCTTTCTCATAGTGGGTACATGGGTGGTCAGAAGTCAAGAACTCCAGAAGAGTACATGGCTAAAAAACCAGTTTTCCCTATTGAGCATGCTGTAAAAGGGATGCTTCCTAAAAACAAATTGGGAAGAGCGATGTACAAAAAACTATTTGTTTATGCAGGTGATGCACACCCACATGGTGCTCAAAAACCTGAGAAATTAGAATTTGGTAAATAATAGGGGTTTACTCCTTTAAATTAATATTCGAATATGGAAATGATTAATGCCATCGGAAGAAGAAAAGCTGCTGTAGCGCGAGTTTACCTTACAAAAGGTGACGGCCAAATTGTCATTAATGGCAAAGCTATGGAAGAGTACTTTCCGCAGACGCACATCCAAAATAAAGTAAAAGAACCATTTCAAGCAGTAGAAGCTGAAGGTCTTTACAATCTCAAAGTCAATGTTGACGGAGGAGGATTTAAAGGACAAGCAGAGGCCGTAAGAATGGCTATCTCTCGTGCTTTAGTAAAATTGAATGAAGAACACCGTAAGCCATTAAAAGTAAGAAAATATCTTACCAGAGATGCAAGAGCTGTAGAGCGTAAAAAATACGGTAAACCAAAAGCACGTAAGAGCTTCCAGTTCTCAAAGCGTTAATTTTCTTCTTTCATCAATTTTTGAAAATCTTCTTTTCAAGTTTCGCAGGTAGTTTAATTGAAACTCAACTGCGAAACTTCAAAAGATTTATAATAAAATAAAAATGGCAAAACCTACATATAAAGAATTATTGGATGCAGGTGTACATTTTGGACACCAAAAGAAAAAATGGAATCCTAAAATGTCTCCGTACATCTTCATGGAGCGCAAAGGTATTCACGTAATTGACCTTAACCGTACCCTTGAGGGAATGGAAAAAGCAGGAAATGCGTTGAGACAAATCGCCAAATCAGGTAAGAAAATCTTATTCGTTTCTACCAAGAAACAATCAAGAACAATTGTATCTGAGGCAGCTCAAAGCGTTGGAATGCCTTACGTAGTTGATCGTTGGTTGGGTGGTATGATGACAAACTTTGCTACCATCAGACGTTCTGTGAAAAAGAAGCAGAATATCGAAAACATGCTGAACGATGCTAACGTAACAAGCATCACTAAAAAGGAGCGTTTGACTTTGGGTAGAGAGCGTGATAAGTTGGATAAAGTTTTGGGTGGTATCGAAACCATGACTAGAATTCCTTCTGCTGTTTTCATCGTTGATATTGCGCATGAGCATTTGGCAGTAAAAGAATCTCAGAAGTTGAATATCAAAACTTTTGGAATTGTAGATACGAACTCTGATCCAAATCAAGTAGATTTTCCAATTCCAGGAAATGATGATGCTTCAAAATCTATTGCGATTCTGACTGCGTATATTACTGAATGTATCAAAGAAGGATTGTCAGAGCGAAAGTCAAAAAGAGAAGCTGCAGCAGCAGAGTAGAACGAAAACGGGTTTTGTTCCCGCTGAATCCAACTTTAGACTCATTTTTAATTTTAATTACTAAATTTTCAAATTCACACAAATATGAGTGTTGCAATTTCTGCAAAAGATGTAAAAAAGCTGCGTGATATGACGGGCGCAGGTATGATGGATTGTAAAAAAGCCTTGACTGAATCAGAAGGCGATATTGATAAAGCAGTAGAACTACTTAGAAAGAAGGGACAGAAAGTTTCTGCAAAAAGAGCAGACAGAGATGCAAAAGAAGGAGTAGTTATCGCAAAAACTTCAGGAAATAGAAATAACGGTATCATTTTACGTTTGAGCTGCGAAACAGATTTCGTTGCTAAAAATGAAAAGTTCGTTGAATTTGCAAATTCAATCGCTGATATCGCATTGAAAAATCTTCCTGACACTAATGAAGAATTATTGGCTCTGCCTTACGGCGAAGGATTAACAGTAGAAGAAAAAATTACTCAGCAGATAGGTGTAAACGGTGAAAAGCACGAGTTGACTAACTATTCAAAATTAGTTACTGCTGCGGGTAACGGTCAGGTAATTCCTTATATCCACATGGGACACAAAGCAGGCGTTATCGTTGCTTTGAATGTAGAAGGGCCAGAAATCGTTGAGCCAGGCAAAAACGTGGCAATGCAAGTTGCAGCCATGAGACCAATTGCATTGGACAAAGATGGTGTAGATGCTACCGTTATTGAGAAAGAAATCGAAATCGGAAAAGAGCAAGCAAGACAAGAAGGTAAGCCTGAGGCGATGTTAGAAAAAATCGCAATGGGTAAATTGAATAAATTCTACAAAGAAAGAACGTTGCTAAATCAGCAATATGTGAAAGATGGAAAAATGACCGTACAAGGTTACTTGACCAGCATTCACAAAGACTTGACAATCACTGATTTCAAGCATGTAGAATTAGGTTAAGAATTATAAGTTTTAAAAAAAGGTGAATATTTCGGTATTCACCTTTTTTTTGCCCCAATCTCACTTAAGTTTTTTTTTGGATAAAAAATTGATTTAAATATAGAAATAATCTTCCACCATGGCTACAATCAAATACAAAAGAATTCTTCTCAAACTTAGTGGCGAATCATTAATGGGTAAGCAAGAATATGGTATCGATCCAGATATGCTTAGACATTATGCTTCTCAAATCAAGGATTTGGTGGAAGATGGTATTGAAGTAGCGATTGTCATAGGAGGTGGAAATATCTATCGAGGAATGCAAGCGGCAACAAGTGGCTTCGATAGAGTGCAAGGGGATTATATGGGCATGTTGGCGACCACTATCAATGGTTTGGCATTACAAAGTGCCTTGGAGGATGACGCCTACCAAGTAAAAACTAGAATGGTTACGGCCATTGATATGAAAAAAATAGCTGAACCATATATTCGTAGAAAAGCTATAAGGCACTTGGAAAAGGGTAGAGTAGTGATTTTTGCCTGCGGTACGGGTAGTCCATTTTTTACGACCGATTCTGCTGCTGCACTTCGTGCCAATGAAATGGAAGTAGATGTGATTTTGAAAGGAACACGAGTGGATGGAATTTATTCCGCAGATCCGCTGAAAGATCCAAGTGCTACTAAATTCGATAAATTATCTTTTGCAAAAGTTATAAGCCTCGGCCTCGGGGTGATGGATATGACGGCCTTTACCTTATGTCAAGAAAATGATATTCCAATCGTTGTTTTTGATATCGGAGACCCTTCTAATCTTTCTCGCATTGTGCGAGGGGAAGCGGTTGGGACGTTGGTAGAGGGATAGCTTTTTTCTGTTTATAGAATGGAAAGCCCTCGTGAAGTTATTTTGCGAGGGCTTTGTAGTTACTGCCCAAAAGAAAAGCCGCTTCCAAATCAATTGAAAGCGGCTCCGTTATTTTTATAAGGAAATATTACTTCCCTCCACCAACTGGAGTAGTCTGCGCACCAGGATCTTGCAGCGCAAAAACTTGCTTTAAAATATTAGAAGTACGAGAAGAAATATTCTGACGAATATCCAATTCTTTTACTTCTACCATAGAGAATAAACCTTTCAACGCTTCATTGGTGATATACTGATCCAATTCAGTATTGACATCTTCTATCAATGGAATTTTATTGTATTGGGTCGTAATGTCTCTCCAATACTTACGCGCACTAAATTTATCTAAT
>CALDSS010000090.1 GCA_937924495.1 uncultured Saprospiraceae bacterium | reverse complement strand
ATAAAATCCAGTGTCAAATTATGTGAGGGAGTATTATAAAGACAATTTTAAAGTCTTCGTTAAGGAGGGTAAATTTGATAATACAAAGATATTCTAATTGCAAGTTGCTTCCAATAAAAGGCAACTACATGATGATGTAGTTTAAAGAATTAAAATTTCAGTCGATTAAAAAGCTTGGTCTTCAAAATTCATTTCATCTATCCAACACTTTTAGCTTTTTGCTGTTGAAACATCAAATTTTATAATCATGATAAAGACCTTCAACAGCTCCGACATCGACCAACTCGAAAAAATCTATCGCATCAATCTTATCAATGCCATCACGGGATTTAAAAGCGTAAATTTGATTGGAACAAAAAGCGCTGATAGCAAACCGAATGTGGCGGTTTTCAGCTCTGTGATCCACATGGGTTCTAATCCACCATTGTTAGGTTTCGTCATGCGACCGCTCCCCCACAAAAGAGATACTTATCCCAATCTAAAATCGACTGGGCATTATACCATCAATCATGTGACCACTGATATTTACCAGCAAGCCCATCAAACCTCTGCCAAGTACGAAAAAGGGATTTCTGAATTTGAAGAATGTGGACTGACCGAAGAATACCTTAATGGATTTGATGCCCCTTTTGTAAAAGAATGTTCCATAAAAATCGGCCTTTCCTATGTCGAGGAATATGCTATCAAAGCCAACAATACTATTTTAGTGATTGGAAAAGTAGAACATTTGATAGTCCCAGAAAATATCATTGAAGATTCTGGTCACTTGAATATACATGAAGCCAACTCATTGACTCTAAGCGGATTAGACACTTACTTTAAAACTGAAAAATTGGGAAGAATGGCCTATGCCGCAAAACCGAAAACCAGCTAATTGAGAATTTATAATTCTCCATTTTCAATTCTCAATTCTTAATAAATTTATCTCCAATAATCCACCTCTACAAAAAATCGAGGATCTCGCGCTCCCAATAGTTTGGCCGTTTGCTCAGAAACTACAACTTTAATATTGTCTTGATATTTGGCAGAAGGTATTCTGCCAAGAACTTTCACAAAAACCGTTCGACGCGACATCGGGTTAGAAATTTTAATAATACTGCCCGGCTTGGCGGTTCTATGCAGCGCAAATAATTCGTCAGATTTGATGGTAGATTTTTGCCAAAAAGCCGCCCCTTTTTCTTTTCTAAGTTTTTTTCCTGAAGTTCCTTTTGCTCTAAATTTCGCGCCCAAATCATGGCTCCGTTTCCACCAATAACCGCCATAATTTTTTCTCAATGAATCAGGAATTCCTTGCGAACTCATCCAACCAATATACAAGAGTTGATCTTTGCTCACTACATTTGTGGTCATATTATTCCAACTTTTCAAAGTATCAATCGGGAGGCGATAGTACATTTTTGAAAGTCGGTAAAGTGTCTCTCCACTTTTTATTTTATGATAAATTGGCAAATCAGTTTGAGGATTGCGCAACCGATTGGGTTTGCGCACAATGGCTTTATTAGGAATCGGAATTTTTATTTTTTGACCGATAGAAATCCTTTCAGGATCTAAGTGCGAATTGAAAAAAGTGAGTTCGCCTGCCTTCAAACCATAAAATCTGGCCAATGAAAAAAGCGTTTGATTGGGCTTGAGGGTATGTTCAAATACCTTTTCACCATAAAAATCAATTGAGAGGAAGATGGTATCTTGTGCCGTGAGATAGGGAAAGCTATCCCTTTCTGGAGGTGTTATCAGCGGAAATTGGCTAAAAGAAGAAAATGGCAAACCAATTAAAAAGCTGATTATCAGTAAGTTATAAAAAAATCGTTTCCTCATATTGTTGTTTTCAAGACCCAAATCTATGAAAGTTCTTGGTTTAATTCCAGCCCGATATGCATCTACTCGTTTTCCAGGAAAACCATTGGCACTACTCGGTGGCAAGACGATGATTGAGCGGGTTTGTGAACAAGTCGAAAAAGCCAAAACCATTCATCAGTTTGCCGTTGTGACAGATGATGAACGAATTTTCAAACACATTCAAAAATTGGGTCATCCTGTTTTTGATTCTAACCCCGCACACCAAAGCGGAACGGATAGATGTGCGGAGGTAGCTGCCGAGTTTTCAGATTTTGATTTGGTCGTCAATATCCAAGGAGATGAGCCATTTATTCAACCGGAGCAAATTGACTTGTTGGTCAATTTTATGAAAAAAAGTGATTTCAAAATTGGAACCCTCGCCAAAAAAATAACCGAAGCCGAAAAAATTTTCAATCCCAATATCGTAAAAACTGTTTTTGACAAAAATGGAAAAGGATTGTACTTCAGCCGCTCTCCTATCCCACATCAGCGCGGTTTTGACGAAAAAGATTGGATAACAAAAGGTACGTTTTATAAGCACATTGGTTTGTACGCCTTTCGGCGAAAAGTCCTGTTGGAAGTCGCAAAATTGGAAACTTCAACCTTGGAAAAATCTGAAAAATTAGAGCAACTCAGGTGGTTGGAAAATGGCTACTCTATTGGCATTAAAGAAACGCACCTCGAAACTGTTGGAATTGATACGCCATCAGATTTGGAAAAAGCGAAAAAGAAGATGAACAGCTAACCAGTTGAAATTATGGTTATTCCAATCAGGAGTTGAGATATGGTTTGGTGCAAAAAGATAGTACTAAGTGGCTTTAGCCAAACATTCGTTCCTTTCAATTAATCACCTTACTAAAGCAAGGTGCGATAAAAAATTCAACTCCTGATTCGCATAAATTGTTTAAAAATAGATTTTTCCATTTTCATTTCTAATTTTGATTTTTATTAATCAATTATGAACCCCAAGCTTACAATATTTCACGGGTCGAGACATTTCTTTCGACAATTTTCTAACAAGTATCATTTTTCTGGTTATGGAAAAATGAATTTTGGTTGGGGAATCTATTTTACACCCAATATCAATACCGCAATTTATGTCTGCGGGGGTCATGATGCGTTTAATTATTTGTGGGAAATTGATGGGAAACGCTTTTTCAACAACTTTATAAATGATTCTTACATCTATAAAATTGACACGGATGCGCTGGTTAAAAATGTAACCGTGACCTATGATAGGCTACATAATTTTAATTGGAAACCCAATCTACTTAAGGTTTTAGAATCAGGAATTGAATTGGAAAGTTATCATATTCCTGAATACGAAAAAGAGAAAACGTACAAATATTATGAGTTCATTCTTCAACGAATGAAACGAGCCAATGAAGTAAAAATCAAACCTACCCAGCCATTTTATATTTATCAAGTTGAGATAACACCACGACGTATTTTTTCTGACAGCAAAGACATTACGGACAAACAGCGAAAGTTATTTAATCAGCAACTAAAACGAGAAAAAAGGAAATTTTCTATTCCTTCGCCTATTGACTGGCATCCGCACGATCATGGATTTTATAGCTATTTGGAACGAAAATTTATGAACCGATATAAGTTCTCAGCTAATCGATGGGAGGCCAATCGATTAACTTCACTTTTCCTCTACAGAGCAGGTTTTGATTTAATGCATATTCCGCATCGAGATGAATATGTACTTTTTGATATTTCAAAAGCAAATATTGTCGGAATTGAGAAAGTTGGATAACTAAGGACACTGTAAAAAAAAGTGCTATGTCCTCTCCGTCGGATACCTTCCGTGGCCTCTTGAGTTTCTTACTCAAAAAACAAAAAATGGATTTTTCTAAATAAACTCAATCAAGTAACCATAGAAAAACTACCTCATTGGTTGCTACTTAGATTAATTACTCCTTGCTGTACTTTCCCTGAAATTTTCGATACAACCCTTTTTGTTTATCATCCAAATCAACTTTTCGACCCTGGATATACGCATCAATAATTTTACTGGTACGCATGTCAAGCACATCGCCCTCTGAGACAATGAAGGTGGCATCCTTGCCTTCCTGAATAGTTCCGAGTTGCTCATCTACACCAAGAATTTTGGCAGGATTGGAAGTGACTGCTTTGAGGGCATTCTCTTTTCCTAAACCAAAAGCAGCGGCCTGCCCTGCCTGAAAAGGCAAGTTGCGTTGCTTCCAGTTGCCTTCTCCAGTGAGGGCATACAAGACGCCTGCTTTTTCGAGCGCAGCTGCAGTTTTGAAAGGTTGATCGATATCAGAGTGTGCTTTTTGTGGAAGGCTTTGAGATTCGCCAAGTACCACAGCCACATTATTGGTTTTTAAAAAATCAGCAATCATCCACGCCTCCTGACCACCAACGATAACGGGCGTCAGATTTTGATTTTTTGCTAAAAGCACACCCCGCTTCATAGATTTGGCTGAATTGGTATGAATGTATAATTTCTTCTTCCCTGAAAAAAGGCCACTCATTGCTTCAAATTTCAAATTGGCTTTTTCAGGAGATTTATTGTAAGTAAAAGCTTTTGCCTCTTTTAGAAAATTTTCAATGGAAGCGATTTGCTCATCGTACTTTTCGTTTTTGATGGATTTGCGTTGACGCCAATTCCAAGATGATTTTCTTGGCCAACGAACATGGATTCCTATATCGGTTGCCAAAGCAGCATCTTCCCAATTCCATGCATCCAACTGCACCAAGGTTGATTGACCAGAAATTCGACCACCTTCAGGGACAATCTGAGCCATTAAAACACCATTGGAACGAACCGTTGGCACGACATCCGAATCGGTATTATAGGCAATGATAGAGCGGATACTTGGATTCATCTCCCCTACTTCTCGAAAATCACGCGTGGCTCTCACGGCTGCAATTTCACTCAACCCAAGGTTAGAATTTAAAGCAATCAATCCTGGATAAATATGTTTGCCCGTAACATCAACATAATTATAGTTGGCGCCTTTTGGAGCAGCTGATTCATTTTTAGATTTCACGAAAGTGAACTTTCCATTTTCTACCATTAAAATGGCGTTTTCAATTACTTGCCCATTTCCAACATGAACCGTTGCACCCGAAAAAACGAACGTGCCCGCCTGAGGAGGTGCAGGGCTCGGGACTTGAGCGAAAAGATTAAAAGAAACAAAAAGGAATGTGAAGAAAATGATAAACCTTTGCATGGCGATAAATTATTTCGGGCTAAAATAGTGTAGATCAATCGTAAATATTAGATTTTCGCCATTGAAATGAATATACTCGACAAATATATATTTTTCAAATACATCAAGACCTTCCTTTTTGTGGTCTTGATTTTCACCATGATCGCTTCTATTATTGATTTTAGTGAGAAGGTAGAGAACTTTGTGGAAGAGGATTGCACGGTGTATGAAATCATTTTTGACTATTACATGGGGTTCATTCCCTACATCAATAGTTTGTTGCTGCCGCTTTATGCACTCATTGCGGTTATTTTCTTTACGTCGAGGTTGGCCAACAATTCAGAAATCATTTCCATACTCAATGCGGGGGTTAGTTTTTGGCGCTTGCTTGCACCTTACATGGCGGCAGCAACTGTGATCGTATTTTTTCACCTATTCGCCAATCATTTCTTAGTTCCGTGGGGCAATAAATCACGTTTGGATTTTGAGCATACTTATATTTGGAAAAACAGCGATAAAGGAAAGACCAACAAAATTCACATGTTTGTGGAAGAGAACAAAAAGATATTTATTCGATATTATAATAAAAAACAAAAGGTGGGACATGACTTCAGAATCACCACTTACAATCCTGATGGAAAACTAAAACAATACCTCGAAGCAAAAGAATGTCGCTGGCAAGAAGACATTAAAAAATGGCGATTGAAGAATTATTCGACTCGTTCGTTTGATGGCATGAAGGAAACTTTTACTGCTCAAAACAAGCGAAAAACCATTGATACAACGCTTAATCTGGTGCCTCAAGATTTTGTGCGTTTCCTGAATCAAAAAGAAATGCTTGATTCGCCTCAATTGCTTTCTTTTATTGATGCAGAACGGGATCGAGGTTTGAGTAATACCAAACTTTTTGAAGTTGAATTTTATCGACGTACTTCAGAACCGATTACCATTTTCATTGTCACGCTGATAGGTGTCGCCATCGCTGCTCGAAAAGTGCGTGGTGGTATTGGTTTACATTTGGCTATAGGAATTGGCCTCGGAGCCATTTTCATTTTCTTATCAAAATTCTCCGTCACCTTTGCCACCAATAGCAACTTTCCTACTCTGCTCGGCGTTTGGATTCCCAATATCATTTTTGGAGCCATTGGAATTATTCTGGCTAAAAGAGCTCAGAAATAGCAAAAGTCCAATTCTTTCAAATCAGGCAATTACTATTTTTTATAACTCGCTTTGAAGTTATTCAATCTAACAAAAGTTTTCAGGCCCGAAAAACTTATTAAGAAATGAACACTTCAAAGATAGCATTTGTAACTACCTGATAAACAGTCCATTATCATTTTATCAAAAGATTAATCACTAAAAACAGATGTGTTAAAATTTCAATCCCCAAAGTTTCAGAAAGAGATAAAAAACCAATTTTAACATAATGAAAGACAGGAAATTTTAACACTTAGCGCAACTAAAAATTCAAATGTTAACTCAGAAGTTGTTTAAAAACTCATTGATTGGCTGCAAGCGGCAAATTTTATCCTGAATTGCGTTAAAAATCCTCGTTGATGCTAAGGCATCGACTGTGGTTTTTGCCTTATTCAAAATAAAATTTTCTCACTTTCGCGAAATCA
>CALDSS010000089.1 GCA_937924495.1 uncultured Saprospiraceae bacterium | reverse complement strand
ACAATCATCTCCTCCTTCTTGTTGTCGCACTACAAATGGAGTTAAACTCTCACAATTGTCTGTCACAACTGGTAATGGTAATGAACTTGGGTCTTCTGTACAATCTATATCAAATGGCCCGTCACACTCAATCGTCGGTGCCCATTTATCTTCTACTAAAATAGATCCCCAACAGGAATTACCTGTTACAAGGTTGGTAACTTTGATAGTAATTGTTTGCCCTACGTCTGCACAATTAACCCATACTTCTCCAAAAGGAGCATCACCACAATCGCCATTCAATGCAGGTGTTCTTGAGAGACTATAACACCCCGGATCATCACCTTCCAACAATTGTTCAAAATTTACTAAAGAACATTCATCACCATCAATAGAAATGTGAGTAAAATCATTACATCCCATCGGTTCGCCGTCAGTAGCTCCAACTGCAAGATTTGCAGTACAATTGTCAGTATTGCCCGTATTTTGATCTGTTACTGTTAAAGTTACTGTGACATTTCCTAAATCAGCACAACCAACCATTGCTGGCTCTACTGTAAAATCAGATGGGTTACAGGTGACCGTACCATTATCAAAGTCCAGAGGATTCAATTCTAATTCACCAGTAGGAGGAAGTACAATTGCAACATCTTGGCAAAGTGCGTCAATCGGACAACAAGCAAAAGGCGCTGTTCCTAATCCTGTTCCAGCAAATGCACATGCTGCATCTGAAAAGGCAGCAGAAATATCAATTGGCCCTCCATCAGCTGTCATCGTTACGCCAATGAAAGTGTGTTGATTTCCACAAATATTAGAAACCGAAACACTACCTGTAGCATCGCCAGTTAAATCTAATGTTCCTGTGGTTGGTGGAACCGCAAAGTTCACTGTTACATTTGCAGTAAAAGTTGATCCAGCTCCACTATTCATACAAGATGAAATTTTTGAAACTGAAACTGAATTGATAGCACATGTCGTTGGACAGATCAAAGTTTGGCCTGCATTAAGCATACCTGGACTTTCTGCCAAAGGCCCAGTCCAAGTAAAATCACTAGCCATACTTCCTGCCCCAGTTAATTGAACTGACTCTCCAATATTTGTTCCTCCACCTTCGCGAGCAATAATATCGACAGAACAAAGTCCAGCTGCAGGGCCATTAGCTGCGGTGAATACACCTTCATAACTAATAAACTCTATAACACATCCGTTTTTCACTAATGCAATTCCATCTGGTGCCCCATTCTGGATTCCATTTGGTGCATAATGCTTAGCTATTGCCCCAAAACCAGTACCCCCTTCATTAGGAATATTTCCACTAAGTGTCATGACATCATAAACGCTTCTTTGAGAGCTTGACCCGTTATATAGAACTAATTCATAATCATCTAAACAAATACCTGCTGTTCCTGCTACTTCTATAAATTCTCCCATATCTCCTCCACCGTTATCGTAGTGAATTTCATTGATAAAAATGATTTCATTTCCACAAGAAGAACTAAAAAGGGAAGCATCTGGAGCAGTACCCGCGTTTGGCTCGTTCAACATGCAAAGAGCATCTGCTGAAAAACCAGCCGTTACATTTATTGGTGTTCCATCAGCAGCCATAGTCACATTCGTAAAGGTATGCATCCCTCCAGAAAGACCACCAACAGCCACGCTTCCACTACCATCACCTGATAAATCAAGTGTACCAGTAGCTGGAGGGCTTACAAAGTTCACCGTTACGTCTGCAACGAAATTAGAACCTGATAAACAGCCCGCAACAGGAGTTACTGTAATACTACAAATTCCGCAAGCGGCGGCAGGCGGCGCACCTGTAAAAGTTTGAGCAGCATTTATTGTACCTGGACTATCATCACTTGGAGCGGCCCATGTAAAATCGCCTGGAGCACACCCAGCACCTGTTCGCTGTATTGAGAAACCAGCTGGCGTTCCACCACCTTCCGCAACTCCTACATCTGTTGATGTCATGCCTGATGCAGGCCCACTTCCTGCAGTAAAGGAACCCTCGTAACTGATAAATTCTAAAACTGTATTGGTGCTAATTTGGAATAATGCAATCCCATCTGGCGCACCATTCTGAATTCCAGAACTAAAAAATGGAACAGCTCCAAACCCAGAGCAAGCTTCGTTGTCAATTACCCCTGAAAGAGATATTGTCCTGTAAACGCTCAACTGAGACGCAGAACCATTGTACAGGAGAATCTGATAGTCACTAAGATTGGTTCCAGCTGGCCCCGCTACTTCAACAAATTCGCCAACATCACTACTTGCATTATCATAATGAAATTCGTTGATGAAGACATTAGTTGGAGCAATCGATTCAGCCTCTGAATTAGCTTCTAACTGACTTATAAAAAGAAAAGTAAACAGAAAGGTAATGGAGAAAACATTACCGATTAGGTGTAAAACTTTTTTCATGAAGATTATAATTTGTAATAATTCGTTTTTTTCAGATGGGCGTGGGCATAGCTCGCCCATATTCCAGAGTATCAAATTTATAGCAAAAAAGGGGCTGATCTATTGTTCGGTGTACTAAGTTTTTAAAAATACCATTAAACAGGTACTTGATAGATGAGAAACAGGAAAGATAAGTGCAAAAATTAGCGCTGAAGGGTAATGTCGCCCTCGAATACCTTAGTCCTTTCGTTAGAAAATTCAATTTCTGCAAAATAAACATAGACACCAGAATCTAAATCAGAGCCTCTATATCGACCATCCCAGCCAACAATTGGCTCGTTTACAGGGAGATCCGATCCTTGGAAAACCATATTTCCCCAACGATCAAAAACTGCAATTTGCTTAATTTTCATTTCAAGTGTTGGGTCGCCGAAAACCATGAAGAAATCATTGATTCCATCGTTATTTGGACTAAAAGCAGAAGGGATGTAAACAGGTTCTTTTTTTGCAAGCTGAATTCTAATTTTATCAGAATCTGAACAACCAGATTCATCAAAGACAGTGATGGTGTATTCTATTTCGGTCTCGGGTGTCACCGTTGGGTTTAGACAAGTGTCACAGTCCATAAACTCAGGAGGTGTCCACATTACTCGATCAGGAACACTGCTGGTGGTTGGGGCTAAAACAAGTGAAGTGCCAAGCGGAATCAAGGTGTCTCGACCTAACGAAACTGTAATGTTAGAGGTTTCTAAAATATTGAATTCATCAGAAACAGAACAGCCACTGGCATCAACTAACTCGATAGTATTCAATCCATTTTCTAAATTTATAAAATTGGCTGGAAAAGAACCAGTTGTTGTTCGTAATTCGTCATTTAAAATCACATCAAAAGGCGCCACGCCACCTGTAACATTGGCGATTTCAAGAGAAGCTTCTTCTCCAGTTGCACAATCACCATCTGAAGGCAACAAAACAGGCATAATTTCTTGAGGTTCAGTCAGTTGCACTAAAACACTATCAATACAACCATTGCCATCTTCTACCAAAACTTTATAATCGCCTGCTGTCAAATTTTGTCCACTTGAGTTCGTATTTCCATCATTCCATTGGTAAGTATAAGGTTGCGCTCCCCCATTGGCAATTACTTGAATGGAGCCTTCATTTCCACCAGTACATCTGACATTGAAACCATTAAAATCAGAAGCCATTGCGCCTACTTTTAAATCACTGACTTCGACTAAAACTGAGTTATTGGCAATTTCAATGCAATCTTCATTTAAAATTCCAACAAAAAATATTTCATATAAAGTAGAAGTATCTGGGATAACAGGTAGTAAATCTCCATTTCTTAAATTCGGGAAAATAATCCGTCTTCCATTTGCATTCAATTCCAAAATATCAACCTGATTGGTGGAATTTAAAATTTCTACTTGCAGATAGGCGGTATCCCCTTTACAAATCGTTTCTCCTCCCAAAATTGACACCTCAATTAATGGCCTGAAAGTCAAATCAATCATTACTGTACTATCACAACCATTTCCTAATGCAAAAGTCTCCATACCTCTTGGATTCCCTTCATGGTATGGATTTCCTTTAACGAAAATGGTATCGCCAAAACAAAGCTCATCATCAAGGTTCTCAATGATTGAAGAATTAAAATTCAGATTAATTTCAATGATAGAATCGCAACCATTTAGATTGCTGTTTGCAAGAACAATAGTATCCGTTGGATTACTTTGATTGTAGGTAACTCCCTCAATAATGAGTGAATCCGACTCGCAAAGTGTATTAGAAATTTTATTGATGGAAGGTTCGTTCACTTGAATTTGAACCATACTATCAACTATCGTCACACAGCCTTCACTTTCAATTTCTGACAAAGTGAAATCGATTATATTTAATGGATTTTGAGGCTCGAAAGAATACACTTCATTATTCCTGTTAAAGGTCAAGTTTTCTTGAACGACATTGCCATTCGTAGCATATTCAAAGGTTAAGTCAAACAATGGATTCCCTGTAAAATTGAGGTTGAGTACAATTTCTCCACCCAAACAAATTTCTTCTGTTATAGAGAAATCAACCACTGGAAATGGTCGGAAAATGACTGGAATACTATTGGAAATACTGAGACATGGATCTGTCAAATCAATAAAACCAGTGCCATTATTATTTGCTGCAACAATAGAAACATAGTAGGTCTGACCAAGTGTCAACGAGTTATTATAAGAAAATTCACCCGTCAGATTCGACTCCAAAATATTACTCAAATCATTAGGAGCATCATGAAGAACATAAATCAAAACATCATCATTTTCTAAAACCTCATTTCCATCATGGGTCACTACAAATAATTCATCGCCACAGACGAAGCTTGGACCAGCAGTTTGAATCGTTCCAGCAAATGTGGTACAGGAGCAGTCAAATGTACCAGCAACTTCTATTGTATCACATTGATTGGCATCAAAAACGTGAAACTCATAATTCGTATTGCTTCCAATCGGAGTACTGGAGAACGTATTACCCACCAAATTGCCATTATTTCCTTCTATCTGATAAGTTCCCGGCATACCACCTGAAACATCGAAGCTCACTACAAAATCTTGATTACCGGGCTCACAATTGACCTGAATATTATCAACAATTACATCTGAATGTATATTGATATTTATGGTATCCAAATTTTCATTTGAACAAAAATCATCAAAAATATCTGAGATAATGATTTGGGTCGGTTGGGTGAAAAATTCTCGAATATTTACATTAGTTTGATCTGTATCGACACCAAATCCCGGAATGGTAGAATTCCTAAGATAGGCAAATCTAAAGGGTGCATTTCCTGAAAGAGTAACTGGAATAAAAGTTTCCTCTCCTTTACAAACAGTAATATCATCAGGTAAACTCGCCGTCGGTAAAGCATGAAAAACAAATGGCAAACCATTAGAAATAGAGAGACAAGGATCTGTCAAATCTATCCCCCCTGCTCCATCATCATTTCCGGCAATGGAAAGAATTAAATATGGAGTTTCTGTCATCAAATCATTGGTAAAAAATATTTGATTACCCGTAAGAGGTCTGATAAAATTGGCCGGTGTATTTCCGCCTTGAGCGAGAAAAAATAGATGTTCATCATCATTATCTAAAATCAAATCTCTAATCACGAAATCCAAGGTATCGCCAATGCAAAGATCATTTTGTGTACTATTGAAATTCCCAGCCGAAGTCGTACAATTAGTCATGCAAGCAATTGTTGTTTGATAACATGTCTGAGGACAAACATCATCCATCAGACAGACCTCAATTGGTGTTCCGCATAGTACTGGATCAGTGACAAAAAACTGACCATCCCATGTGCCAGTAGATTGAGAAAAGGAATAGTTGAGAGGAGTTCCACCAGTAATTTCTAACACTACTGAATAAGTATCATTTGCATTAAAAATGGTATCGTTTAGCTGAATTACTATTGTTGGATTAACAACAACCGATGAAGTGGCATTGAGGATATTGCCAGCACAATTAGCATCTTCAAATTGAATTAACTCTAAATCTGTATTGTTGAAAAACGTGAGAATAACCGAATTGTCATTGGTGGTCATCACGGTTTGTGCCATACCGTTTTGGCTGAGTTGATATTGAAAAGGAGGGATGCCCGTAAAACTCAATTGGATACTCGCCACACCGGGCTCACAAATAAAAATACTATCCAAAGAGAAAGTCGCTGTTGGAATTGGTTGAAATAAAATAGCGATTGGATTAGAAATCGAAAGGCATGGATCTAAAAGATCTACTCCGCCTGCGCTATCATTATTTCCCGCTACAGCGGCAATAAAATAAGTATTGCCCAAGGTCATGGTATTGGTATCAAACACAAATTCAGGCATTGTATTGGTTGCAATCGTATTTCCAGTTTGAACTGAATTTCCTTCATATAAGACATAAATCAGTGCGTCATCTAAATCTAAATTGAAGCCTAACGCAGGAGAAAGCACCACTGTCTCGTTTTCACAAAACTGAAGTGGTGGTGGGTCATTTGAAGTAAGGTTACCAGCATTGGTCAGACATCCACAATTAGGCATTCCGCTAATCGTAATCGGCGGACAAGTACCATTTGATATTTGAAAACTATAATCATTGCCGATAGATAATGAATCACTCGTAAACGTATTTCCATTCAAAGTTCCACTTCCCTGAATAATGGTTGGAGTGCTGGTTCCTATATTTGACAAGTCAAAAGTGACGATATATCTACTACCATTTGTATTACAACTAACGGAGAGATTATTATGGCTAAGTTGTGAAACCACCGAAATGGTAGTGGTTTGATTATTGACACAATCTTGGTCTGAATCAAACGTCAAAGTGATTGTCTGGCCGCCAAGACCAGTTGGCGTAAATTGATTATTCATAACACCTGTTCCGCTCCAGGTTCCAGTCGGGTAGAATGGATCCACCAACGCACTTAAATTATAGGCTGGATCAACCTCACACAAAGTATGCGTCATCAAAGTTGGGACTGCTGCCGCATTGACCGTAACCGTTGTCGTTTGATTATTCACACAATCTTGATCTGAATCGAAAGTCAAGGTAATCGTCTGACCACCAAGGCCAGTTGGCGTAAATTCATTATTCGTAACACCCGTTCCGCTCCACGTGCCTGTCATGTACAGTGGATCAACCAACGCACTTAAACTATAGACTGGATCGGTCTCACACATCGTATGCGCCATTAGAGTAGGAACAGTAGGTTCGTTAACCGTAATCGTCGTTGTCTGATTATTCACACAATCTTGATCTGAGTCAAAAGTCAAAGTAATTGTCTGACCACCAAGGCCAGTTGGTGTAAATTCATTATTCGTAACACCCATTCCGCTCCAAGTACCTGTTGGGTAGAATGGATCGACCAACGCACTTAAATTATAGGCTGGATCGGTCTCACACATCGTATGCGTCATCAAGGTTGGAACTACGGGTTCATTAACCGTAATCGTTGTAGTCTGATTTGAAACACAATTATTCGACGGAGCAAAAGTCAAAGTAATCGTTTGGCCACCAAGACCAGTTGGCGTAAACTGATTATTTGTAACGCCCGTTCCGCTCCAGGTTCCAGTCGGGTACAAAGGATCGACCAATGCACTCAAATCAAAAACTGGATCCGTCTCACACATCGTATGCGTCATTAGAGTTGGAACCGCAGGAACATCCACCTTAATTGTTGTTGTAGTGTCACGCACACAATCTGCATCCGAATCGAAAGTTAGAATAATCGTTTGGCCACCTAATCCAGCGGGATCAAAATTGCTACCTAAAACGCCCATTCCGCTCCATATTCCAGTAGTATAATTTGGATCTAATAAATTAGCTAAATCATAAAGAGGAGCATTTTCACAAACTGAATCTTTTGAAAGAATAGGAGCAGCAGATGGATTAACCGTCACTAAATAATCGGTAAAATCTTCACATTCACCAATACTTACAAAAACGTCGTAAAGTGTCGTCATTGTTGGCGAGACAGTGATTGACGGCGTAAGATCACCTGTATTCCAATCAAAATCATCGCCGCCATCTGCGGTTAAAGTGGTAAACTCGCCTGCACAAATCTCATTATCACCGGTAATAACAGGCTGAGGACATTGCACATTGATGTCAAATAATTCAGTACAAATTTCAGTACAACCACTTGTCAATGGATTGACGATGCCTTTGATGAAATAAGGACCACCATTACACATATCATTTGTAATCGTCACAAATAAAGGATCTACAAACGATTCTATGGTTATACCACTAGAACTCCATGTCACAGGCGGGGCAGAAGTGCCGCTATTGCCCGTAGAACCACCACCTGTTAGATAATCACCGTTCGCCCCAAATGATTGCCCATAAGAAACAGCAGCATCGCAAGAACAAGAGGCATTTCCTACGACAAGCGTATGTGTTCCACTTGGCTGATTTGTAAATGCTCCATTATCTCTTGGACAGGTACTTTGGGTATAATATATTTCCGCTCCAGTTCCGCAAAGACTAGAGAAATCATAATTGAAACTTGTATTTGAACTTGTAAAAATAACCACTAGTGCATTAGGAGGTATCTCATCACCAGGACCGATAGGAATAGCAGTTGAGCACCCCATGAGACTTACTGATGGAAATTGCCAATCACAAGACCCACCTGAGAAGACATCATCATTACTCGTAGAGCCTGGGATATTGAAGTTATTAGATGAATTGTAATCAAGAATAAGATCATCGACAAACAAACCACCGCCCGAATTGATAATAACGAATTCATTATCTTCCTCTCCTCCTTGGGCATTTACCATGACTGCCTCTATCGAAAGGCAAAAGTCGCAAGGTGTATCTGAGGTTATCGCACCACATCCCAAATACGAACCATCTCCATTATAGGGATCAAAAGAAGGATCACTATCAAAAAACCAATCTATACAACCTTCGTCAGGCAAGTTATTTCCTTCTACTGTTAGTTCGATTACGTCACCGACACATAAATCACAGGAAGTGGTGCCATTTGTACAATCAGCAGAAACTAAATCACTGACTGTAATCTCAGGACATTGTGCTTGAACAGATAAAATACTCAAAAAGGAGGCAAGTAAAATAGAAATGAAATTCTTCAAAGTGTTTGTTTTTTCGCTCTTATAAATCCAGTGGTCAGGTCGAAGTGAAAAATTTATTGACTAATGAAAAGAAGAATTTTTTTACTTTGGACTGACTCGATCACAGGGTTTCCCTAAGAACCTGTTTTTTTTGCAAACCAAAGAAACGAATCTTATTTCTTAGTTAATAGAAAATATGTTTTCTGTTACCTTAAATGTTCAGAGATTTAACTTTATTTTGATTAAAATTGATTGATATGAAGTCCATTGTAGTAAAAACGCCTGGAGGTTTAGATAATTTAGAAGTTATTGAGCAAGCAGCTCCTCAACCAGAAGCAGATGAGGTTGTGGTCAAATGGCATGCAACTTCGCTCAATTTCCACGACTATCTAGTGACAACAGGAGGGATACCAGTGATGAACAATACCATTCCGATGAGTGATGGAGCAGGAGAAATTATTGCAGTTGGCGAAAATGCAGATGACTGGAAAGTAGGTGATAAAGTCATGTCTCTGTTTTTCCCTAATTGGATGGATGGAAAGGCTTCTATTAAAAAAATGATGTTCATCAGTGGTGAAACGATTAATGGATATATCACAGAACAATCTGTCGTCAAAGCAAAATCACTCACCAAAATACCTGAAGGTTACGCTTTCGCGGAAGCGGCTACCCTACCCTGCGCGTGCCTCACTGCATGGCGTGCATTGATGGTGGAAGGAAATCTGCAAGCGGGCGAATCAGTTTTGATTGAAGGGACAGGTGGCATGTCTATTTTCGCTTTGCAATTGGCTAAAATGGCTGGCGCAAAAGTGTATGCAACGACCTCTTCCGAGGAAAAAGCAGAACGACTCAAATCATTGGGCGTCGAAGCCATCGTCAATTACCGAACAGATGAAAGATGGGGAAAAACAATTGCCAGAATGACCAAAGGTGGCGTGGATCATGTATTGGATGTAGGAGGTGGTTCTACTATGAAACAGTCCATTGAGGCCGTCGCTATCGGTGGAAACATCGCCTCCATCGGCATTTTAGGAAATGGTAGAAAAGGAGAAATCACGTTCCCAAAATTATTTTTCAAACAATGTCATTTGAATGGATTGGCGGTAGGGTCGCGAGTGATGCAAGAACAAATGGTCAAAGCCATAGAAATTTCCGGCAAGAAGCCGATAATTGATAAATCGTTTGCTTTTGATCAATTGGCAGATGCTTTCCGCTATCAAGAAACCGGGAAGCATTTTGGAAAGATTGTATTAGAGTGGTGAGAGAAAGTTCAAGAACAAGTATCAAGTTCAAGCGCAAATTTCATTTTGAAACTGGAACTTGATACTTGAGTTTGAACTTAATAAAGTCTATTAACGATCAGTCGTTTACCGATTCGTTTACGTCCTTCTGCAAAGATCCAGATTCCATAAAATCCATTCTGAACATTTTTTAAAGACATGCGATGATTGACTTGATTTTGACCGTCAATTTGCTCTTCCTTGAGCACATGACCAAGTTGATCAACCAACTGAACGGTGATTTCTATATCCGAATATCCTTTCAGTGAAATATTCACTTCCTCTTGAGCTGGATTTGGGAACAAGCCAAAATCTTCAATATCACTGATGTGTACTTTTCGAATTTCTGAATAATCAAAAGTGCCATCTAAATAAATCGTTTTCAAACGGTAATAATTCGCTCCAAGGTTTGGGCTATTATCTTCTTGCTGATAGAAAACAAAAGAATCGTCATCCGCCAGATTTTCATACGCCCCAATCATCTCGAAATCAATGCCATCGCTTGAGCGTTGAATTTCAAAATAGTCATTTAATGATCCCGTATTATTTGTCCAATTAAGTTTTACCACTCGTTCTTCTAATTGAACAGCAAAGTGATTGATAATTCCATTTTGTACTATTGAAGCCACATCATGACCGTCTGCAATCAGATGATGAGGTGCAGTTGTTGGAATAGGAGTTGGCGCCACAGGTGTAACGGTAAATGAAGCGGAAGCCGTAGTGGAATTTCCACAAAAGTCAGTAGCTGTCCAGACGACCTCAATAAAACCAGAAGGATTATTATTACAATTTATAGAAAAACCAACATTAGGATTCCAATTATTGATAATAAAAGTACCGCCCCCACATGCATCATTGGCAGCTACAGTGTTATTGTTAGTATTTAACCAATTAGTGAAGTCATTCGCAGCATTTGTTGCCCCTATCGGAAATGGCTCACACATAGAAGAGCCATCAAAAGGGAGTGCCGTAAACACAGGTGGCTGGTTGTTTTGAATAATTATCAACGCTCCAACTACAGATGAATTACCACAATCATCGGTGGCTGTGAACTGTATAGTCGTATTTCCACATGAAGGTGGCAAATTATTAGGATCGTAATTATTGCTAAAAGTCGGTGTGCTACAAAAATCACCAGCGGTGGCTCCACCATTATTATTAAGCCAATTTTGGATTTGAGTATTGAAAGTAGGGTCGTTACAATCCACTACTAAATTTGATGCTGGAGCAGTAAAAAATGGTGCTTGTGTATCTACAATTTCTACCATGGCCGTTGTTTGAGCCGTAAGACCACAAGCATCTGTTGCAGTAAATGTTACCATTGCCGACCCCGTGGCAACGCATCCAGCTGTTAACCCATTGTAGTCGTTTGTCCAAGTGACATTATTTGTACAAAGATCGGAAGCCGTTGCGCCTCCATTTCCAGCGAGCCAAGTGTTTATGGAACCAACATTGCCAGCTCCGTCGCATTCTACAGAGAAATTACTTGCAGGAGTCATAATGGTTGGAGGCGTGTTGTCCACCGTTGCAAATCGGGCAGTTGTGGCGCTGGTATTTCCGCAAGCATCTGTTGCGGTAAAAGTTACATCTACAAAACTTGAAAAACCACAAGTCCCTGTTAAAACTCCAGCAAAATTATTTGACCAAGTTAAACCACTACAATCGTCAGTGGCCTCAGCTCCTCCATTTGAATTTAGCCAGCCTATAAATTCTGTAGAATTTGTATTTATATTACACTCAAAGGTCGCATCTTGAGCAGGCGTCGTGATAGTTGGTCCAGTATTGTCAATCAAAGTTATTTCCTGACTTTGCGAAAAAGTATTTCCACAATCATCAGAAGCAGTCCATGTTCTCACTACCGTCTCACCGCAAGTAGCTGGAATGCTAAACTCAACGAAAGCTACCGAAGGATTAGGATCACAATTATCTGACGCAGTCACATTTGGAACTGCTGGCAACGGTAATGCGCAACTTTGAGAAGCGGATATAGGAACACCAGACAAGGTAGGAGCAGTATTATCTTCAACCGTAATTATTTGAGTGGCCGTGCTTGTATTTCCACAAGGATCTGCGATAATCCAAACTTTAGTGATTGAATATTGTCCTGTACAAAAACCTGGAGTAATAGTTTCGCTACATGTAGAAGCGATATCATTGAAGCTTGCACAATTATCTGAATAAGTAGGAACGTCCGACGGGATTGGCATATCACACTCAATGGTCACATTGGTTGGTACTGTTTCAAATACAGGAGGCGTATTATCCACAATCGTGATAACCTGAGAGGCAAATGATTGATTACCACAATCATCTGTGATAGTCCAATTTCTGGTGATTTCAGATTCATTCGGACAATCGCCAGAAACGATGGTTTCTTGAAAGTCCTCCGTGGCATAACCGCAATTGTCAATATAAACAACTGTTTGTGTTGGTACTGGATTTTCACAAGAGATGGTTACATCTGGTGGTATAAAACTGAAGGCAGGTGGCGTGGAATCAACTATACTGAAAGTAGCAGTAGTTTGAACTGATCTTCCACAATCATCCGTTGCCGTAAACACTACATCTGAGAAACCAGAATTTCCAATTAAGCTACAAAGCGTTTCAAAATCCTTGGTTCCATCATTTGTCCAAGTGACATTGTTATAAAAATCATTGACACGTGCACCTCCATTATCTGCCAACCATGCTTGATAGGCAACAACATTACCAAAACCATCGCACTCAACTATTTCATCTTTTGGTTCATTTTCTATCACCAAGGGTTCAGGGTCAGTGGTGTAGCCATAAAGTTTTACCTCATCCAAATCCCAGATAGAGAAATCTGCTCCATTGTCTTTGGCGCAATAGCCCAATAGCTCAAATGAAATAGTTGTTTCTGTACAATTGAATGCATCTATTTCTAATCTGTCAAAAAAGAACTCTTCAAATGACCAGTCTTCAGTAGTTGGAATATCTATTCTTCTTCCGATTTCTTGACCATCTTTCAAAACTCTCCAACCGTATGTTGTTGGCGGATTATTTGGGCCAGTATCTCCCGTAAGCCATTCATAAGTATCAGCTGCTTTTTCAAAAAAGGTAATTCGGGAAAGGTGAATTGATTTTCCAACTTCTGGTTTTATCGTAACTGAAAAACGGAAAGCATCATCTGAGTTATCTACCCAAAAGCAATACGGACGAATACCATGACATACCGCTACGTTACCGTTAGCATTTAAAAGATCTGGGCCAGGGTTGCAAGAGTGCATTCCTGAGTTTAGAAATACAGAGGCGTTCACCTCTTCCACTCCAGGCTGCAAATAAGTATCGGCCGTTAATTCATCATATTGCATTCCAGGATCACATGCCTCAAATGCCCAATGCGCGATCAAATCTTCATCAACTATCTCACCGCTACAGGTACAATCATTTTGAATTCTATCATTGAAAGTATCAGCATTACCATCATCACATCGGTCAGCGAAATTTTTATTGATCGTAGGACAATCATAATAGGTTGATGGAATAACGCCCTCACATTTGCAATCGACTGTTACTTGATCATTGTTTGAATCACTATTTCCATCATCACAACTCTCGCCAATATTGGCACTCAACGCAGG
The DNA here is from genome assembly GCA_937924495.1 of uncultured Saprospiraceae bacterium. GTDB lineage: Bacteria > Bacteroidota > Bacteroidia > Chitinophagales > Saprospiraceae > JAGQWW01. Next base: position 19,669 of record CALDSS010000089.1, on the reverse strand, counting down.
ACAATCAAAACTTGCTGGCGAAACAGTTCCTTCGCAATTACAATCTGCTGTCACGATATCATCTTCTGTCACCGCATTTCCATCGTTGCACGCATCGCCGATATTTGCAGTCAAAACAGGGCAATCATAAACTGGTGGAGGAATCGTTCCCGCACATGAACAATCTGCTTGCACCTCATCATCAATAGTCAAAACATTTCCATCATCGCAGCCATCTCCAATATTGGCATCCAACGTAGGACAATCCAGAGCGGGAGGAACGACAGTTCCTTGGCAAGTACAATCTGCTTGCACTTCATCATTTTGTGTATTCGCATTTCCATCATCGCAACTATCCCCAATATTGGCACTCAACGCAGGACAATCCATTGTTGGCCCAGAAGTGCCATTGATATTAATTTTTTCAAAAATATCGCAAAATTTCACCCTCCAGTGGGTAAAGGTTTGAATTTGTAGGTAGTACTCTCCGTAATCCGCTACCTCGAATGTAGTTGGGTCATAGCAACCAGAAAGCAAAGAGCTACACTCATGCAAGACATTGCCATTTAGATCAATTATTTTAATAATTGCCCGTCGATTTTCAAGGTTTTCTACCTTGATGGTTTTGTCATTTACAGAATATGTAGCATTACAATTTTGGGCATAACTCTGGTGCGCACCAATTGAAAACAATAATAAAAAAATGAAATATTTGAATGGAATGTTCATTCGCTTTTTCATAGTACATGAATGTTTCACGGAAGGGCTATAGGCTAAAATAATTTCCGTTGGTTAAAAAATACAAGATTGAGGAGGAATGAGTGGTGGGTCTTAAAGCACTTAAACATTGCTTTAATGTAAAAATAGTTACCAAATCCATTAAAAAGAATTTTACGACGAGATATACCCAACTTGGTGTAGATCATCATGAATTTCAGTTTTGAGCTGCAACCCGAATCTTTTCTGAATCTGACTTTGAAATTTCCAATACGATCTTAAGCCATTTCTGCCAACTCCAACCAACGCATTTCTTTCTCATCAAGAGAAGATTGTACTTCCGATAATTCTTTGGATAGGGTATTCATTTCAGCAGTAGGATCATTGAAGAGCTCTAAGATTTCAGCGCGTCGTTTTTCAAGTTTTTCGATGTCTTTTTCGAGTTGACTCATCTCGCGCTGTTCGCCATAGCTTAGTTTCTTTTTCTCTTTTGGTTTTTCTTGAACAGGTTTGGGCTTTTCTTCTGCGGCGCGTTCATTACGACGTTTTTCGCGTTCAAATTCAGTTATCCATTTTCGATAAGCCGTGTAATCTCCATTAAAATCTTTGACTTGACCTTTGCCATGAAAAACAAAAAGGTGATCAACCAATTTGTCCATAAAATAACGGTCGTGCGTTACGATGAGCAAGCACCCGGGAAAGTCATCCAGAAACTCCTCCAACACCTGCAAAGTCATAATATCCAAATCATTCGTCGGCTCATCGAGAATGAGGAAGTTGGGATTTTGCATTAATATCGTCAACAAAAATAAACGTCTGCGCTCTCCTCCACTCAATTGAGAAACAAACACTTGATGCTGCTCACGCGAAAACATAAATCGGTCGAGCAACTGAATCGCCGTCAATTTCTTTCCTTTTTCTAAAGGAATATATTCGGCAATATCGCGAACGACTTCAATGACTTTTTTATCTGTTTCGAGTTGGATGCCATCTTGTGTATAATAACCAAACTGCACGGTGTCGCCAATGATTACTTTCCCAGTATCAGGCCGTTCCTGACCCGTCAACAATTTTATAAAAGTGGACTTCCCTACCCCATTTGGCCCAACAATACCAACGCGTTCTCCTTTCTTAAATTTATAATGAAAATTATCAACGATTTTTAGGTCGCCGTAAGATTTAGAGATGTAATTCGCCTCTACAATTTTACTACCCAAACGAGCAGTCTTGAAATCAATTTTCAAATCCCCATCATCCAATTTTTGAGAGGCCTTGTCTTCTATTTTATAAAATTCGTGAATACGTGATTTGGCTTTGGTAGTACGTGCTTTTGGGCCACGACGCATCCAGGCCAGCTCTTTCTGATAGAGCTTTTTGGTTTTATCCAATTCGGAAGATTCCACCTCATGACGCATCGTTTTTTTCTCCAAATAATCTGAATAGCCACCCGTGTATTTGTATAAATTTCCGCGCTCCAGTTCAACGATGTGATTGCACACATTTTCTAAAAAATAACGGTCGTGCGTCACCATGAATAAGGTGAGGTTTGGGCTTTTGAGATATTCCTCCAGCCACTCAATCATATCCACATCCAAGTGGTTGGTTGGCTCGTCAAGAATAAGCACTTCAGGTTCTTCAATTAGAATTTTGGCCAAAGCCAATCGCTTCTGCTGACCACCAGAGAGTGTCCCTACCTTTTGTTCTAAATCTTTAATATTGAGTTTGAAAAGAATCTCTTTCATTTTGGCCTCAAAGTCCCAAGCATTTACCTCATCCATTTTATTCATGGCGGCCTGCAATTCCTCTGTCTTGTCAGGGAAAGCCATTGCCGCTTCATAAGCTTTTATAGCTTTTACGAGTTTGGAATCCGCTTCAAAAACGGCATCCATTGCCGTCATTTCAGGATGAAATTCAGGTTCTTGTTTGAGGTAACTTACACGTGCAGTTTTATGAAAGAAAATTTTTGCAGTCTCGCCCTCCGTCGCTTCTTCGCCTGCCAAAACACGCAAAAAAGTCGTTTTGCCCGTTCCGTTTTTAGCAACCAAGGCAATTTTATCACCCTTACTAATCGTCAAATCGATATTATCGAAAAGGACTTTATCACCGAAACTTTTGGAAACATTCTCTAACGCAACGTAATTCATTGATAATTAAAATCAAAATGAAAAAAATTCAAAACCAAAAGTACACTTGTATTTGAGATTATTTTTTGAAAATCTTAAAAACTATGGCAATTGCCAAAACTACCATACATCCCAGCGCCACTTTTTCCATCAATAAATCATCGGCAGCAATCGCAGCCCTTTTGCTATAAATGCCAAACAATGCCCAGATGATGACTGAGGGGTAAGCAAAATCTCGAAATTTAAAAAGCATCGTAATGCCCAAAATCGTTGCAATGACAATCATGATAGTTCCCCAAATCTGAGGAGCGATGCCGAAACCATCGAAATTGTAAAAAGTGAGAAGCGCGGCCATATTCGCAATTGTGGCCACTGAAATCCAACCTGTATAGATTTGAAAAGGAAGTTTGAATGCCCAAAAATTAGTGCCTGTCAAGGAGCGATTATGGTTTTTCAAATAAATCATCAAAAGTGTCACCAAAAGAGCGGTCATTAGGAGCATTGCTACTCCAATTTGCAGATAATGCCAAGCAAAAAGCCATGCCGCATTCAGCAAACAGGTAACTAAAAACAAATATCCAATTGATTGAATATTCTCTGAAACTTCAGGCGTTTTTTTCTTCCGAAAGGAATGAAATAGAAAAAAGGCGAGCGCTAAATAAATGATGCCCCAAATGGAAAACGTAAAACCCGCTGGAACGAAAAAATTACCTAAGTACTCTGCCAAATCCATCTGTGTTCGACCACCAATTGGCAAGGCATTGGAAAGATAATTCACTGCTATCATTACAATGAATCCGACCAGATTTAAAAGATTGAGTCTGTTGGTTTGCTGCATTTTTCGTTATTGAATTTGATAAACATCAACGACTTCTTCTTTTACATGAAGCAGTTGATTATTGGAGTAAAAACGCTTTCCTACTTCCATGACTTTTTCAGGAAAAAGATAGCTGACATCATCATTACCCTTGAAACTCAAATTCACCAAAGTCAGTTCATTATTTCTGAAAAGAAAGAGATTATCGGCAGATATTTTAAAGTTTTCGATGCCTTGATATGGATAGAAATGGAGGAACTTTCCCAAAACATCAAAAACATAAATACCACTTGCTGCATCGTACAAATAGACCCGATTTCCAATCTCCTTTATCATAGTTGGATTCAAATTTTTCTGCAACAATTGATTCAACTGCTGACTTTGAATCACCAATCGACCAGTAAAATGAAATTTTTTCAACTGATGATTGTCTTTATCAAAAATCCATAAATGCTTGTCATCCGAGACACTCATACAATTGGCATTGAACAACCCCATATCAAATAAGTGAAATTCGCCTGTTTCGGTCAAGGTTCGATCAAGAATTTTAACGGCATTGAAGGATTTATAAAAGACAAGGAGGTTAAATGGGTTTCCAGCATCAAAGTAACTAATCCCCCCCAATCGACTATTGGAGTATCGGAAGAGTTCATTTCCGTCAGGATCGTATTTTACAATTTCGTTTTTAGATGAAATGAGATAGATATTTCCAAATTGATCGGTGGTGGCAGATTTGACCCTAACTTCGAGGCTTAATTCTTTTTCGAGATTGAGAAAATTTGATTGTGCTTGGGTAGAAAAAATAGTGAGAAAAATGACTGAGAACGTCAGTGCAAGTTGTCTCCCCAAAAAAAAATCGGAAAGAAAAAGTAGCTCTAAAATTCGTAACTGACCTTTATGGATAAACCCGCACATCCTCATTTTCAAAGAATTTATGTTGACAATCATTTCCATCAAAAACCACATAAGAATTGGCAAAAAGCCATTGACCTAAATTGAGGTATCGTGATTTCCCATTGGACAAGGTGTAATCAATTGGAATATGCCGATGACCAAAGATAAAATAGTCGATATCTGGTTGTTCTATCAGTTTCCTTTCTGCGTATAAATATAGATATTGTTTTTCAATGCCTTGCGTCTCAAAATCATCTGTACCCATATTTTTATCCTTGCTTTTTTGAGACCAAAAATTACCCAAACCAATAGCAAAATTTGGATGCAATCGAGCAAATAACCACTGACATATTGGATTGGCAAAAACCTTTTTTAAGAATTTATAGCCATGATCATTTGGCCCCAAACCATCGCCATGACCGATTAAAAATTTCTTACCTAAAATTGTAGTGACTATCGGCTTTCGATGTGTTTTAATGCCTAACTCTTCTTCAAAATAATCGAAAATCCACATATCATGATTTCCAATAAAAAAGTGCATTTCAATGCCTGAGTCTGATAGCTCTGCGAGTTTACCCATTATCCGCACATAACCCTTCGGCACTACCGTTTTGTATTCAAAATAAAAATCGAAAATATCACCGACGATATAGATGGCTTTGGCCTTTTCCTTAATGGATTCAAGCCAGCGAACGATTAACTTTTCCCGCTCTTTGGAGGTGAGTTTTGCGTCAATACCGAGATGGAAGTCAGAGGCGAAATAAATCATTAATGAAAATCAAAATGAAAAATGAAAATCAAAATTTTGATTGCTCATTTTGATTTTCATTCTGATTGAGTAGGGTCACACTCGCCCCATCACCGTACCACAATTATCACAAGTCCGTGCTTCTTCGTCGTCATTGTAGGCCATGATAGCACCTTTGACTTGCTTGCCAAGGTTTTTGAGTTTGAAGCTTGCTTCATGCAATTCATTATTGCAATTTTCGCAATACCACATCAATTTGTCATACTCGCCACGTCGGCGCTTACGCTCAATCACGAGGCCAACCGTGCCCGCAGGACGTTGAGGAGAATGTGGAATATGGGCAGGCAATAAGAACATTTCACCTTCACGAATATCAATGCGTTCTTTCTCACCATTTTCGTTGATAATATTCACATGAATATCACCTTCTATTTGATAGAAAAGTTCCTCTCCATCTTCCCAATGATAATCTTTTCGGCCATTGGGACCACCGACTACGATGACGATATAATCTTCGTTTTCAGTATAAATTTGATGAGCGCCAACAGGTGGTTGCAGCAAATTGCGATTCTCATCGATCCATTTTTTCAGGTTGAATGGTTTAGTTATTGCCATGATTCCTATTTTTACCACAAAGTAAACAAAAAATCAATTTTGAAATAAAAATTAAAATTTCAAAGAAAAGATACTACATGCTCTCCAATCAATGAGTTTTTAAACAACTTCAATTTGTCAGTAGGTAGTATGCAAGCCATTTTTAATTCTCATTTTAATTTTACAACACTTATGACACTTCAAGAACTGTTCAATTTTATTGGAAATAATCCGGCTTGGATAATTGTCTATTTTGCTATGATACCTTTTACTGCGCTGTTAGCTGGTTTTATGGGAAAAGGAGAAGGCAACCTTACTCCATGGAAACAATTATACAGTGTCCTGATTTATATGGTCTGCATACCTGGGATTTTTGCAATTACTCTGAGCATTTACTTTTTCTTGTTTGAAAGAAGAAGTATTCTACAAACAGATGTCTATAACCAGATCATTCCAGTCGTTTCAATGCTCGCTACCTTATTACTTATTCGCAACAACGCCAGTATGGATCGTATTCCTGGTTTCGGAAAAATTTCAGGACTGATGATGGTCATTTTTGCAACCCTGATGCTGATGTGGGGGCTGGACAGAACACGCATTTATGTAGTAGCATTTACTCGGATGCCTTTCTATTATGTTTTCGGAATTTTCGCTGCCTTATTTCTAATGATTCGCTTTGGAACAAAGCGCGTATTGAGGTAGCTACGGTCGGTTCTCAACCAAAACATCCATGGCATGAGAGATTTTTGGCTCCCAATATTTAGAAGTATAAAGTTCGTCAATCACCACTCCTCTTGAAGAAGTGCTGTGAATGATTCTGAGATCTTCTGGCTCATTGGAATAAATCATTGCCACATGAAAGATTCGGTTGTTTTTTCCTTTTTTGAAAAAAACTAAATCACCTGCTTGTGCATTTTTGAGTGGGACTTTCTGCCCCACCTTTGATTGCGCAGCAGCGCTCGCAGGGATTTTCACATCCACTTTTTTCATTAAAAAATACATAAAACCAGAACAGTCGAAACCAGTCTTGGGCGTTTTGCCAGCGTATTGATATTTTTTACCCAAAAAATTATCCGCCAAATCTGTCAACTTATTACGCTTAATTAACTCTTCATCTGGCAATTCAGGCACTTCCTCCAGAATAGTTTCCTGATAGGAAATATCATTCATTAATTGGCAAGCTTTGCATCCAAGAAAAAACACGACAATCAAAAATACCAAGGGGAGGTTTTTGGAAAACATGGCAGTTTATTTGATATGTAAATTGTCATAGTAGATGATAGAAGAAATTCGAGTGTTATTTTGGATTCAATCAAGGCGGTTTTTCTTTTCATAGCCTTAGCTACGATAATAAAAACTAACGCAGAGTGGATTCAAAAGAATCGCTAATTTTTTATCAGATACTATGAGGATTTACATTAGTGTAAATCAGGTTAGTTAAAAAGATTTTGGAAGCGACTTGAATTGATTTTCGAGTCGCTTTTTCTTTTTGGGTTTGAATATAACGAGTGGAGGTAGGAAATAATTATGTGAAAGATAAGAACCGAGACTGCTTCCGCTTTTAGACGTGAGAAACGAGAAACAAATCTAATGTATCGTTTCTCGCCTCGCCTGTCTCTTTTAAGTAAATAGTCGATGATACAAATCCTCAATTTTAGAGATAATAATCAACTCAATATTAAAGTCAGCCTGTTTGATTCCTTTGGTATTAAATTTTGAGATATAAATTTGCTGAAAACCCAACCGCTCTGCCTCCTGAATTCGTTGAGTAACTTTGGTAACAGCCCGCACCTCTCCTGACAAACCAACCTCTCCTGCAAAACAAATATTGGGCGGCACAGCCACATCTTCTAACGAAGAAATGAGCGCACTGATAATCGCCAAATCAATGGCCGGATCATCTACTCGAATCCCTCCAGCGAGATTTAGAAAAACATCATTGAGGGCAAAAGGAAACCCGCATCGCTTCTCCAAAACAGCCAATAACATTTCCAATCTGCGTCGGTCAAAACCCGTAGCAGAACGCTGTGGCGCGCTATAAACTGCTTTACTCACGAGGGCTTGTGTTTCGATCAGCATCGGTCTTTGCCCTTCAATTGTAGCACAAATTGCAGACCCAGATAGGTCTTCTTCTTTTTGCGAAAGCAACAACTCAGACGGATTAGAAACCTCCCGCAATCCACTCGAATCCATCTCATAAATCCCCATTTCATCTGTAGAACCGAAGCGATTTTTCATGGTTCGCATAATACGATAAGTGTAGTGCCGATCACCTTCAAATTGTAAAACAGCATCAACAATATGTTCTAATAATTTAGGCCCAGCGATAGAACCTTCTTTCGTAATATGACCAATGATAAAAACGGGTACACTCGATTCTTTGGCAAAGCGTTGCAACTCTCCAGCACACTCGCGCACCTGAGAGACGCTACCAGGCGTGGATTCGATATAAGGAGAAGAAATGGTCTGAATAGAATCAATAATCACCAGCGATGGCCGAATATTTTGGGCATGTTTCAGAATCTTTTCCGTATTCGTTTCAGTAAGAATCATACAGTTTGAAGTAGCCCCACCCAATCGTTCTGCACGCATTTTTATTTGCTCCTCACTTTCTTCTCCTGAGACGTACAATACCTTTTCTTTTAGCTGTAAAACAACTTGAAGTAGTAAGGTTGATTTCCCAATTCCAGGCTGTCCACCAATTAAAACCAATGACCCCGGAACGATTCCACCTCCCAAAACGCGGTTTAATTCATTGTCAGGAGTAACCAATCTTACAATCTTCCCAGCTTTCACTTCAGATAATGCAACCGGTTGTGGAGAATTGGTATCTTTCCCTTGCCAGTTCTTTGAACGCGTTTGCCGCTCGTTTTCTTTTGCAATGATTTCTTCTGTGTAAGTATTCCATTCACCACATTGAAAACACTTGCCCATCCATTTCGGAGAAGTCGTACCACAGTTGGAGCAGGTAAAGACTTTTTTTATTTTTGCCAAATTATTGTTAAAATTTAGTCCGTTTTTAAGAAATTTGTATTTTTTAATTTACTTTTGTGTAAAGTTGTCACAAAGCTAAAAATTACTGTATTTTTGTTGCCAGACATTAAATGAAAGATTCTTCATAGATTTCTATGAGTTTTGTTTGGAAATGACCGAGACATTCTTTTTTTTTGCGGTCAGAAATTCTGAGACATAAAAGAACAAATAACACGAACGCGTGTTTTAAGATACAAAGTAGATTGTTTTCATTTGGTTTTTTGGGGTTATACAGGGTGCTAGGATCTCTCCTAAGTGCCCTGTTTTCATTTTAAGGCTTTCCTAATTAACTTCCTTCCCCCTTTTCCTTTCTATTTTCTTTTCCGTAATTTACTGCCTCTAATAGTCTTTATTCTAAAATGAGTTATAGAGCAATCAATGTTTATTTTTTCGATAATTGAGGTAAAAAATTTTAGAATGAAGACTAATATTTACAAATTAAATGGGGCAATTTCAGTGGACAGTTTTGGGTCAAACCGGCAAACAGTATAAAGTCGGTATTTATCATGGTGACAAGTCTGGGCACCTCCTCATTTACTGTAATGCTAAGGTAGTTCAGGTTGATTTTTCTGTAAAAGAATCAAAAAATTACTCCTTTTTTATAGATGATGAATTTTTTGAACTAGAAGTCGAGAAAAAGGATGGAGCGTTTCTTTATGGCCTAAAATTGAACACTACAGCTGATACACCGCTCAATAATCTTAGAAAAGAAAAAGAAAAAAGCGACTGGGCAAAATCCATAATTTTTGCCATCGCATTTATTTTGTTGATATCAAGCTTAGTTTGGGCTATCCCCAAGATTCGAGCTATGCAATCAGAAACGAATAAGGCTCAAATTCTTGCAGAAAAAGGAGTGGATGGAATTGCTGAAATTAGATTTGATTCTATCCATGGCAAATTCAATTATTTTTTTGTTGGGAAGAAAAAAGCCATTTCGAAAGAAATTAATGAAAGTAAAATTAGCCCACCATTCCCATTGGCCGCAGGAGATAGATTCCCTATTCGTTTTGCCAAAAACGATCCTGAAATTCATCAAATAAGGTGGCAATTGATACTCCCAAAGCAGATAGAAACTTATAAAGCTCGAACGGCTCAAATTCACCAAAACCAACATCCTGATTTTTCAGAAATCAAAGTAACTTGTCAAGTAGAATTAGCATTTAGACTAGATAGTCTAAACGGCTTGGCGCATCTGTTTTTTCAAGGGGAGGACTTAGAAACAAATTCAAAATTTAATAGCGATTCTTATGAAAAATACATAAGAGACGAACCATTTAGAAGACTTTCAAAAGAAAACTGTTGGCCATAAATCAATGCTCCAACCTAAGTTTATTTCATCCACCAAAGTTTTACATCATTCTCATCACCACCCATTTCCACTACTTGCGTATTGTAATTTTCCGTATTAAAAACACTTTCGGATGGCGGATATTTAAACCGATTAAACTCATTTTTCGGTTTTTCTCTAGGAACCAAATTTGATTGTCTCAGCAATGAAAATGCCTCCCAAGGCTGACGAAAGGCATCAACCCAACGTTGAGCATAAATTCTTCTTAGCTTCTCGTCGTCATCATTGATTATTGAAATATCATATTTCGGATGGCTCGTTACCCCAAACAAATCGGCGATAGAAAGTTCTGGCGATCGGTTTGTCCAAATAGAGGAATTGAGCATCGTGTTTTGCCAAAATTTCAAGGATTCCAGCATTCCATTTTGATAATTAAAATTTGCATTAGACGGGTCTGCTTGCACCCCTATTCCTCTCATAAAAACCTCTGCTAACAAGAATTTGATTTCTGCATGAGTCATTAAAATTTCTGGAATATCGTTTTCATCTCGAATCAAATAATAATTTACAGAAGAATAAATATTACCGTCCCCTTTATTATCATAAGCATTGTCGCGTGCATTGGAGTAGGGGTTGCCACCAGATTGTGGTGTGTTCTCATCCGATATTTGCGGAAAAGCAACCCATTCTCCTTTGTTATTAGGTTCAAAAAATATGAATGCACGCGGGTCAATCACGTCCCCATTTTCATCGCTCATAAAGTTCCAAATATTAGTACCCAAGCGCACTTTATTGTGCTCTCTAAAAGACCAATTCACACCCAAATTTTGCCAATTTTGTGCTCTAGGAGACATAACGATGTCTCCGCCTTGTGATACAAAAGGAACACCACTTTCAATCAATTTTTTCACGCGAGGAGCGACATAGTCTGGGTCTTTGTCATAGATTCTTACCAAATAGCGTAAAAGCATAGAATTGGCAAATCGCACCCATTTTGTTTTATCATCCTCAAATAGCGTTTCAAATCCGCCATACGTCAAGAAATTATTTCCGGAAGTGGTAGAACCCCCGCTCGTAGATAATATTTCTGAAGCCCAAGTCAAGTCATCTATCAAAGAGCGATAGATTTCTTCGTGATCATCGTATTTTGGTCTTAGAATTACTTCTTTATCAAAAGCTCTCCCTGCTTCTGAATATGGAATATCGCCAAATAAATCAGTGATTTGGAAAGTTTTATAGGCCATCAGGATTTTCATCTGTGCATTGACGATAGCAGGGATTTCGGGGTCGTCCTGATAGGTAGCATATCGTCGTTCCAACTCTCTTGCATTTTTGAGTGCGGTATAATAATTCGACCAAACATCCTCCGCGCCACCTTCCAAATTACCAAAGGTCTCAGCCGTGACGACTGCCAATTCCGTAACATCGTATAACTTTTCATTGTGCAAAAATAGTTGGCGATTCCAGCCTAATCTCAAACTCTCCACCAAACTATTGAAAATAGCTCCATCTTGGGCATTTGTAGGTAAAAGCGGATTCTCGTTCAACTCCTCAAAACCTTTGTCACAAGCTGTTTGCGTAAGAAGCATTATAGCCAGAAGGAAAATATATTTTGAAAAAAAATTCATTCGAAAGACTTTAGTTGTTAAAACGGGTAGATGGCATGACATCGCCTTTTCCAAAAAATATTTAAAAAACTTTGGACGTGATCAGGAGTTTTGTCTAAGAACCAAATTTTATAAAGTACAAGATAAACGAACGCTTAGAGTTCGCACTCCAGGAAAAGATGCCCACTCCAAACCCTGTGCATTACCTGCGCCATTGCTTCCTTCAGGATTGATACGGTCGGGAAGTGAGGTATAGAAATAAAACAAATCACGCCCCACCAATGATATTTTTAAATCTTGAAAGTATTTCTTTTCACCAAAAGCGTTGGTCGGCACCTCATAGCTGACTACCAATTCTCTCAACTTCAGCCAAGTATTATCTAAAATACCTGGAGTAGTCAAAATCTTTCCCCAACCACCTGCATTTGGCAAATATTTGTGATAGTAATGTACCACCTTATCATTCGGAGTACCATCTGAATAAACACCCGGCAGTATCACCCCAACATTTCGCACATTTCCATTAGGATCGGTATAGGGCAAACCTCCTCCTGTTCTTTCAGCCAATGTTTGAGGACTTTGCCCAGTTTGAAGACCGATCACGTAAGAGCCAGCATAGACATCGCCCCCGATTTTGGTATCAATCAAAGAGCTGAAAGTAAACTTCTTATATCGTCCTCTCAAAGTCCATCCGCCCATAAAATCTGGGGAGGAGTTACCCACGGGTACCAAGTTTTCAGAAATCAAATAATGGGTACCATCATCATTTAAGATAGGCTCACCAGTGCCTTCATGATAGACATAATCATATCCGTAAATAGTTCCATATTGTTGCCCCTCCTTCACGGAAATATTTGGACCAAAGAGCCCCCAAATATTAGCTAATTCTAATCGATCTGCTCCTTCTCCTAAACTCACTACAAAATTTCTGTTTCTACTAAAATTCAAACCCGTTTCAAGAAAAAAGTCTCGTTTTTTAATCACGGTTGCCTGAATTCCCAATTCAATTCCATCGTTTTCCAATACACCAGTATTGATTCTGACTTCATTCACCCCTGAAGAAGTCGGTACAGGAGAGTCTAAAATTTGGTCGAAAGACCGAATGTAATAGTAGGTGAAATCAAGATTGATTTTATCATCAAAGAGTCCAATATTGGTACCTACCTCAAAAGAATTTGCAATCTGTGGGCGCAAGCCAACTGGTGGTTTGGTAGTAGGCAAGGTTGCAGTTTGGCGACCATTGAAGAAGCCTGTATTGTAAATAAAGTCTAACAAAAATGGATCAGTATCGTTGGCTGTTTGTGCAAACGACGCTCTCAGTTTTAAGAAACTAAGCCACGACAATTTTTTTTCCATTGCCTCCGTGAAAATATAACTTACAGAAGCTGATGGATAGAAATAAGAATTGCTTTCTAATGGCAAGGAAGAAGACCAATCATTTCTGCCAGAAAGCTCAAGGAAGAGATAATTGTTGTAAGACAAGTTGATGAAACTATAAATAGAATTTATTTTTTTGTCAAAACGAACTTCAGAAGGTAAATTTTGATCAGAGATTTGGCTATAATTTGTAAACGTAAACAACCACGGATTTTGCCAGTTGGAGGCAACGGCATTGATTCCATATTGACTTCTGCTCCACTGAGCGCCTCCTACCGAAAATTTGAAATTAATAGGAGCACCAAACAAATTATTTTTATGTGCTGAAGCTAAAAACTCATTGTTCAAAACACGGTCACGTGCTAGTTCGTTGCTATAGCGAGCTTCGTTCACACCTGTCAGATCGACTGGATCAAAGCGTTCCTCAAATTCATTTAGGTTGAAGTCTAATCCGGTTCTACCAGAAATATTTAACCAAGAGAAAGGTTGAAAATTAAGCCCAATACTTCCGAGCAACTTGTTTCTTGTCAAGAAGGTATTTTGGTGAAACGTGTTCCACCACAAATGCCGAGGGGTAAACTGAAATGGATATCGACCATCATAATTATGACGGGTACCATCGGCATTAAAATTCAATTCTTCTTCGAGTCCTTTATAGGAACGCGGCCAGCTGTACAAAATTCCTTTTCCGAACGAAGCGTTGTTGTCATCACCCAACGAAGGGCTATTTTTTCGGTTGAAATTAATGTAAGAAAGCGCAATATCTGCTGATAGCTTATCACTGATATTTAAATCAGAACCGATGTTGGCGGTATATTGCTCAAAATTGGAATTCGGAACAATGGCTTCGTGATTTTGAGCCGTTAAAGAGACACGCATAGTTCCTTTTTCGGAGCCACCTGAGAAATTGACATTATGAGTTGTTGTAGAACCATTGCTGAAGTATTGACGCAAATTATTAGGTTGCGGATCATAGGTACGCAGCTCTCCATCCCACCAACGCACTTCTTGTCCCAACATTTCTGGGCCCCATGACATCCCAGTTGAATAAAAACCGAATTGCTCGGTAGTTGGTCGTCCAAAGGGCCCGTTGCTCGTATGCACTGTAGTTGGATAAACAAATTCGCCCTCTGGGTTGGTGGCAAATTCAGGTTCTAACAAATTTAATGGGCCGCCTGCTCCAAACCGATTTTGGACTTTTCGAAAACGGTAAGGGTTGATGATTTTATGCGTTACTGAATATTGAATCCCGATACCTTTTCGGCTCGTTCCTCTTTTGGTTGTGATTAAAATAACACCATTTGCCCCTCTTGTACCGTATTTTGCAGCAGCGGTTGGTCCTTTCAAAATATCAACACTTTCAATATCTTCAGGATTAATATTATTGAGCGCAGACCCCCAATCCGTTCCACGTCCAATATTCGTTTGGCCAGGTTCGTTTTCTAAAGGAACGCCATCTACAATAATCAGAGGTTGATTATTTCCTTTAATATTATTGTTTCCACGAATCGTAATTCTGGTTGTTCCTCCCTCAACTCCGTTCCCATTAAAAATATTGACGCCAGCAGATTTACCACTCAAGGCATTGGCGATATTGGGCGCACCAGACAGAGTGATTTCTTTTCCTCCAATTGTTTCTGTAGAGTAACCCAGTTCTCGTTTTTGGCGTTTTATACCCAAGCCCGTCACCACTACCTCATTCATCAAAACACTTTCGTTGCTCAAAATAACATTGAGTGTTGTTTTCCCTTCCAATGGGACATCGAGTGTTTTATAAGTAACATACGAAAATTGTAAAATCGTATTCGAGTTGTCAACTTCTAACACAAAATTCCCATCAATATCAGTACTCACGCCAGTTTGAGTTTCGACATCCATGATGGCCACACCAATCATTGGCTCACCACTCGCCGCATCTGTAACCATACCCGTGACTTTTATTTGAGCATTGATATAGATTGCACAAAAAAAAGACAACAAGAGTAAAATGAAATTTTTATTCACTTTGTAAAATTTATAAACATGAGCTTAGTACAGAACAAAATCATCGTTTACTAAACTTCACCTTAAATTAAATAGAGTTTAATCTGAAATGAGTTGTGGAGCAATCCAGACTTATTTTAGTATAAACTCCGATATACTGTCAATTATGGGGAAGCCTTGAGACGCTATTGAGCGACTACTAGTTTTTTATTTGAAACAAATCCTTCGGGGTGCGTGAAGCGTAAAAAGTAAATGCCCTTTTGAGAAATAGTCATCTCCAAATTTGTTGAATTGACAATCGTTGTTCGAAGAATTTTTCCATCCGTGCTTATCAAATCAATTTTGCTTCCTTTCAAAATTGGATCAGCCTTGACTTGGAAAATGCCATTTTGAACGGGGTTCGGAAAAACTTCGATTCGACGAGCCGCATCAATTACCTTTTCTGTAGAGACCAATCCATCTACAAAGAATTTTGAAACGTCGTCACCAATGTTTTCATCGTCAGGATGTGAAATAAGACCATAGAATGTATTTTGAAAACCAGCACTCAGCCCATTTACGATGGAAAAAGAATGGGTCATGCTTTCTCCTGCTGCCAAGGGGCCATCAATTGTCTCAGTAGAAATCAATTGATTGTTAATCATATAACTTACGTCGAAATTGGAAAGAGCAACGCTACCATTATTGGTGATTGTAATTTCAACACCATCTAATGTTTGGTTAGAGCCGCTACCTGAAATTCTTGGCATGATAGCATCACAAACCAAATTTTGATAATCATTGTAAGGTTGGCTACTCCTTTCTACAAAATAAGACCAAATGCGGTAATGCGGCTCTGTATGCGTTTCTCCATTGTAGCCAGTATTTAATAAATTGGTGTATTGTTCTAATTCATAATCAAGTGTGATGGTCTCTCCCGCTGCTGCATTAGTAGCGACAATGTATGGAATTACCTCTTGACCAGGACACCAGCCCGCTCTTGCAAATAACCAACTTCCCTGCTGATTGTCGCAAGTGTTTGCCGCACAGTCATCTTTCCACAAATAGTGGTTATCGATAGAAGTTCCGTTCATTTGGAACTGGTGAGTCGTTGGTGAAAATTCAGCTGCATTACCCGTATTTCCTTGCCCATGGCCCGAGATGGTTGTTCGAATGTGGGATGCCTCTGTATTATTATCGACATTCACGGTTACTTCATCCAGATCATAGCTTACATCGGGGTCGCCATATACTAAGTAATCTGTCATCCATAGTGGACTCAATTTATTGTAAGGGTAGGTACTGTCACCTTTTACAAATTCTAAATCAATAGTCACTAACCAACCTGATTGCCCCCAGACCTGAACAAAAGACCGGAAAGTAACTGAACCAGATAGAATTTCCTTGAAGTCCGTAACGTCAACTGTCCATGGCCCACAGGCTATACGATAAGGTGTGATGTAACGAACAATCTCATAAGTGCCTTTATCAGTGATAGCTGAAAGTTTGGCTGGCTGATCCCACGGATCACAACCACCAGATGGACAGGTTAAATTAATATGAACTAAAAGTTTTTCGTAAGCAGACAAATCTGCAGGAAGCAATACGTTATTTAAATGGCTTTGTCCGGCAGCACCGAAGTTGTGCGCTTTTGAATCAAAAAGACGAACGACATCCCCAGATTGGGTACTCAATCTTAATGCCTTGTTATTGTTCAACGTGTTCTGATCCTCTGGATGCGATGCCGTAACCATTATTAACGGATCATCTAATCCAGTTAAGTCAATTGGAGTTTGAAAATTATGCGTAAGTTCTTCTCCAGATATAATTGTTTCGGGAATTGTTTCTGTGAAAAGATCATCTCCATCAATATTGACGATCAATTTTACACCGTCCAAATTTTCTTTTCCTAAATTTTTTACTGAAGCGCTAAACTTGACTGGGCGGTATTTCATATTCACGACATCAATTCCTTCAATTGGATTTAAAGAAACATCAAAGTCAGGAATAGTGTAGCCATCTACCCAATTGCTATCATCCATATTGAAAAGACTAGCAGAGCAGTTTGCATCAACTAGGTTACCAGCCGTGTTACCAGAACCCTCATTCATCGGTAAATACAATACTAAACCTGCTTCTGTTCCTTGCAAATCTACTGCTGAGTTGTCTATCAATTCCTGCTGTGTTCTGGTTACATTCCAAATTCGAACTTCGTCAATAATTCCATCCCAATAACGACCTGGAAAACCTGTTGATTCTCCAATATTTACGCCATTGACACCGGGGGTAATATTTCCTGAATAGGGTTCAGTACCTGAAGGTGCTCCGTCAATATAGAGGGTCATCACCCCTCCTCCGATGGTTATCGCAACATGATGCCATTGGTCAACATTCATCACAGAGGCTGATTGTACTTCATTCCAGTTATTGTCAACGGCCATAACAAATGACAATTGTCCGTTGTTACCTGCACGAAAAGCATAACCATCTACACTTTCTCCATCATTGCAAACTATACTACCCATCCAGGATTGACTTTTCCATGAATTGGCATAAATCCATGCTTCGATGGTGAAGTTATCTTTGGCAGTAAATTGGGGTTTTCTATCGATGGTGAGGTTTTCATTGCGACCATTGAACAGCAGCCCCGAATTTTGAGCGTATGAGGAGGTGAGCATTAGAAAAAAGCCTAAAAGTAGAAGAGTTTTTTTCATATCTATTGATTTGAATTAATTGAGAATAAGTAAGTGCTTGGACAAGAACAAATTTAATAAAACCACCTACCTTCTCTACCTCGTTCTTACCTATCTTTTGTAAAAGCCGCGATACAATGGAGGTTTAATCTAATAGCTTTCAAGCCGCAATTGATTACTTTTGCAAAAAGAACCTAAAAACATACACATTGGAACGATTAGCACAACATATTGAGGCATTGGTTTTTGCGAGTAGTAGTCCGATTTCTTTTCAGGAAATTATTGATTGCCTTGAAGCAACCTTTGACACTGAATTTAACGAAGAGGATGTAGAGAAGGCCATTGATGACATAGAAAAGCGCTTTGAAAGCGATGACTTTTCTTTTGAATTGGTAAAAATTGCTGGAGGTTATGGATTCCTCACCAAATCAGCCTACTTCTCCACTATCGGTACGCATCTCAAATTAACCACCAGAAAGCGACTTTCTAAATCTGCTTTAGAAACACTTTCCATAATTGCATACAAACAACCCGTCACGAAAACAGAGATGGAAAATATCAGGGGAGTCGGCTGTGATTATGCGCTTCAAAAACTTTTGGAAAAAGAGTTGGTTAGTATTGCAGGTAGAAGTGAAGGGCCGGGGCGTCCGTTGTTGTATGGCACAAGCGAGAAGTTCATGGATTATTTCGGCTTGAAAACATTGGAGGATTTGCCAAAACCAAAGGATTTTCAGATGCCAGACAATACGATTGGAGAGCAAGCACCATTGGAAGAGGCCGTGCCCGTTCCAGTAGAGCATACTCCAGAAACGCCACCATCAGAAAGCAATCCTTCTCCTGAAATCGTCGAAGCACAGCCAGCGCCTATCGTTATTTCAGAAAATGATAAAACAGAAGAAGAATAAATGAACGAAATCAATAAACCTTTGGTCAATCGAGTCGCGCAGAGCGGATTGATTACTTTAAAATTGGAAGAATTTTTTCCAGCGGAAGAGATTTGCACTTTTGACTTGAAAGACTATTTGTTTAAAGAATTGATTTTGAGAGAGAAAGATTTTAGAGCAGCTTTGAAAACACATGACTGGGAACAATATTCCGAAAAAAATTTAGCTGTTTTTTGCTCTACAGATGCTATCATTCCAATGTGGGCATACATGCTTGTGACGGTTCATGCTGAGCCATTTGCCACCCGAGTTTTTCAAGGCACTCCAGCGCGTTTTATTGAATTTTCTTTTTTCGAAAAAATATCAAAAATCGATTTTTCAAAATATCAAGATCAGCGTGTGATTGTAAAAGGATGCGCTGACCAACCAATTCCTCCTTTCGCTTACGCAGAATTAACCAACAAATTACGCCCCGTTGCCAAGTCAATAATGTTTGGAGAACCCTGCTCTACCGTTCCGATTTACAAAAGAAAATAGTCATCCAGTATTCCATAAAACAAGCCTCTCACTTAAATCCGTAAATTTCTTTTGCTACCTTTAGGTCAATAATTGCAACCGATTTATCCAAAGATTAAAAATCCCTGAAGTGTGTCCGAAGAATTCACTAAAATAAAAAAATCGTTATCCAAGACAGAGAAGTTGGAGCGCGAGTTGAATCTGAAGCAATTGCAGATCACTCGGCTACTGACGATTACCCAATCCATTAATGACAACGTGAAAGCACCTGCATTATTCAAAATGTATAGTGCATTTATTGGTTGGGAAATGGGTGTAAAAAAGATGGCGCTCTTCTATAGAAAAGATGAGTCTTGGGTATTAGCATCTTCTCATGGTGTGGATGAAAAATTAGTAAATCCGCAAATTTCTTCCGAATTTTCAAAGTTTGATAAAAC